>JADLBG010000068.1 GCA_020847895.1 Bryobacterales bacterium | reverse complement strand
TGTTCAAACAAGTATATTGGAAAAGTGGATGGACCGCATGGAATCTGATTGGAAAGGAACAAAACTGATGAGCACCACATCTACCGCGTCGCCAACGGCGACAACCTGGAATCTGGACCCGGTTCACTCCGTGGCCGAGTTCAAGGTGAAACACATGATGATCTCGAACGTGAGAGGGCAGTTCACGGGAATTTCAGGCGTCCTCACACTGGACGAGAGCCAGATTGCCAACTCACGCGTGGAGGCAACCATCGATGCTTCTTCAATCCAGACCCGGGACGCTCAGCGCGACGGACACCTGAAGAGCGCGGACTTTTTCGATGTGGAGAAATACCCGTCGCTGACGTTCCGGTCAACGAAGATAGAGCGGAAGGGCGATGAACTGGCGGTTACGGGCGACCTGACGATTCACGGGGTTACGCGAGCAGTTGTTTTCGAGGTGGAAGGGCCGACTCCGCCGAACAAGGATCCGTGGGGCAATACGCGCATCGGATTGTCGGCAGCCACCAAGATCAACCGAAAGGACTACGGCCTCACCTGGAACGCCGCGCTCGAAGCAGGCGGGATTCTGGTGGGGGACGAAGTTACGATCACTCTGGACGTTCAGTTCGTCAAGGCTTGAGGGATGGGCCTGACGGACGGATGGAATGGACAGGGGCAGTATTAAGGAGGTTGTGATGTCACTGCGACCGATCAGACAAGTTATTCAGACCACACCCACGATTGAAGGGGCAGGGGTGAAACTGCAGCGGGCTTTCGGATTCGGGAAGACGAAAGATTTCGATCCGTTCCTGCTGCTCGATGACTTTCGGAACGATAATCCGGCGGATTATCTGGCGGGGTTTCCCTGGCATCCGCACCGCGGGATTGAGACCATCACTTATGTGCTGGCCGGTTCGGTGGAGCACGGGGACAGCCTGGGGAACCGCGGAACGATGACAGCCGGGGACGTGCAGTGGATGACGGCGGGCAGCGGCATTCTGCACCAGGAGATGCCGAAGGGAGACCCGCGAGGCCGGATGCACGGTTTTCAGTTGTGGGCGAATCTGCCGGCGTCGCTGAAGATGATGGATCCGCGGTATCAGGACATTCCGTCAGCCGCCATTCCGGAGGTGACGGACGACGACGGGACGAAGGCCCGTGTGATCTCGGGAGAGTTCTGGGGCAAGCGCGGCCCGGTGGAGGGAGTAGCGGCTGATCCGAACTACCTGGACATCTCGGTTCCGCCAGGTAAGACGAAGAGGCTGAAGGTGGAGACGACGCGTAACGCCTTCGCCTACGTCTTCGCGGGCGCCGGAACGTTCCGCGACTCGTCCGACCCTCGCGCGGTGCTCACCGAACAGGCGGCGCAACCGGAGGCAGGTCCGGTGTACGATGCCCGGAACCATTCTCTGGTGCTGTTCGACCGCGGCGATGAGGTTGCCGTGCAGGCGGGACCCGAGGGGATCCGGTTTCTGCTGGTTTCCGGCAGGCCGCTGGAGGAACCGGTAGCGTGGTATGGTCCCATCGTGATGAATACGCAGGAGCAGTTGCGGCAGGCGATGCGGGAATTGAACGAGGGCACGTTCATCAGGCACGGCTGAGGGCTGATGGGGGCGGGATCTATCGCGCGCGTGCGGTGATATGATCAAGCCCATGTGTTTCGCTCGCGTTGCGGGGTGCTTGCTACTCGGCGGCATACTGGCTTGGGCCTCGCCGAGGATATCGATTTGGCAGGTGGATTCGCTCATTAAAGTATTTCCGGACGACAAGACCGGGACAAACGAAGTAAGCCGCCAGCCTTGGGCAATCGCTCGAAACGGGCACACGAGTTTGCAGTTCGCCGTGCGGCCGGACGATGCGGTGGAGAAACTCGAGGTTACGATAGAACTGCGGGGCGGGTTGAAGACCACGGTGCGGAGAGTGGGCTACGTGCCCGTCCGTTCCGATCCGCCGAAGTCGCCGGCTGATGAACTGATCCGCGGCGCTCCTGGAAGATTCCCCGATCCATTGTTCGAAGAGGCTTCGTTCCGCCTGCCGGGGAACGAGACGACGGCGGTATGGATTACGGTGTTCGCGTCCGCGGGCACGAAGCCGGGCTCCTACGGCGGGCGGGCGGTGTTTAAGGCGGGAAAACAGAAAGTGGCCACGCTGCCGTTCGAGATCCGGGTGGCGAAAGCGACGGTTCCGAAACAGACGCTCCTGGTGACGAACTGGTTCACGTTCGAGGAAGAGAGGCTGGGGCGCTATTACGATCTCGATGGCAGCCCGGAGCGCTATTGGGAGGTTCTGGGGAACATCGCGCGAGTGCTCGGGGAGCACCGGCAGAACGTGATCCTGACGCCTGTTCTGGACTTGACAGTGGCGCGGGAAAACGGGGGACGGGTCTCCTACGATTTCTCGCGGCTTGACCGCTTTATCGAAATCTTTGAGAAGGCGGGGGCGGCCGGGGTGATCGAAGGCGGCCACCTTCTGAGCAGGGCTTCCGGATACAACTCGCCGCTGATAGTGCCCGCATTCGTGGTGGAGAGCGGCGAAGTGAAGAGAGCGGCGCTCGACCCGGACGACCCGCGCGCCGAAGCCCACGTCAACTCCTTTCTGCCGGCGCTTTATGCGCACCTGAAGGAGAAAGGCCGGCTCGACCGGTATGTGCAGCATGTTCTCGACGAAGCGCACGGCGCCGAACCGCCGGTCTACATGCGATATGTGGGACTGGCGCGCAAAGCCATGCCGGGGGTAAAGACGATCGACGCGATCGATCAGACGGCCGGATTGCTCGGCGAGGCGTGCGACATTTGGGTACCGCAACTCGGCAGATTCGACGATGCCTTCGATGCGATCCGGCGGCACGTAGAGAAGGGCGGCCAGGCCTGGTATTACACATGCCTGTATCCGCAAGGCCGGCACCTGAACCGGTTCATCCAGCAGCCGCTGGTCAAAACCCGGCTTCTGCACTGGTTCAATTTCAGGTACGGTTTTACGGGCTTCCTGCACTGGGGAGGCAACTACTGGACGGAGGATCCCTACGCGGACACGCAGCCGATCATCAACGCGGGCCACGATCTGCTGCCGGCCGGAGACGCCTTCCTCACCTATCCGTGGAAAGAAGGCAAGAGTATTCACAGCTCGATCCGGCTGGAGGCGATGATGGAAGGCATCGAGGATTACGAGTTGTTGAAGTCAGCCGCTGTCCGTAACGAGGGGAAGGCGGGGCGGCTGGCGCGATCCGCGATTCCCGAACTGACCGGCTACGTGCGGGATGCCGCCGCGTTCCGAAAGCTGCAAGCCGAGTTGCTGACAATTGCCGAATAGGCGAGCAACCGGACGGCTCGAGGGGAGTTATCATGCAAGGCAAGCTAAGATTCTTTCTGTTATCTATCCTTCTGTCAGCGCTGCCGGCGCTGCGGGCGCAGTCAGCCGGAGGGGAGATTGACATCCTCGTCAGCGACCCCTCGGGGGCAATTCTGGCCGATGCCAGGGTCACCGTCACCGGAACCGAGACAGGTTCGCTGGTGCGATCCGTGGCTACCGGGCCCACCGGGCTGGCGGCTATTCCGCTGCTGAACCCCGGCGTCTACGACGTCAAGATTGAGAAGCAGGGCTTCCGCACGACGACGCAGCGCGGCGTGGTGCTGCGTGTGACGGAAACGGTCTCGCTGCGGGTGACTCTCGAACTCGGCGAGACGACACAGTCGGTCACCATCGAGGCGCAGACGCCGCTGCTGAACACGTCGACAAACGCACTCGGCCAGGTGATTGACGACCGTACGACGCAGCAATTGCCGCTCAACGGCCGGAACTACATGCAACTTTCGCTGCTTACGCCAGGCCTTGTGCCGTCGGCGAACAAGGATCAGAGTTTTTCGGCATATGGGAACCGCGGGATGCAGAACCAGTATCTGCTCGATGGCGGCAGCAACCAGTCGCAGATCCGCGGCATCGACAATCACCAGCGCGACGCGCTTCGTCCGTCACTCGAAGCCATCCAGGAGTTCAAGGTGCAGACCGGGAACTTCTCGGCGGAGTATGGAAGTTCAGCGGGCGGCGTAGTGAGCGTGGTTACCAAGAGCGGGACGAATGAGATCCACGGATCGGCGTTCGATTTTCTTCGCAACAGCGCGGTGGGAGCGAGGGATTTTTTCGCGCCCCCGGGCCCTGTGCCGCACCTGTCGTATAACCAGTTCGGCGGATCGCTGGGCGGCCCTATCAAGAAGAACAAGGCCTTCCTGTTCGGCGCCTACCAGGGGACCGAAATCCGCCAGTTGCAGACCAACATCTCCACGGTGCCTTCTCCGGCGATGAAGAACGGGGTGTTCCCGAACGCAATCTTTGATCCGTTCAGCACGGCGGGAACGGGCGCCGCCGCAACACGCACACTGTATCCCAACAACACCGTGCCGGCGGCGGCGTTCAATTCCATTGGAAAGTCACTCGCCGCGTCGTACCCCGATCCTAACCTCCCCGCCGCCGGCTCGAACTATGTCCGCAACGCCACGTATGGCACGAGCCTGCAAAACCTGACGGTCCGCCACGATTACACGCTGAGCGAGAAGGATAGTTTTTTCGCGCGCTTCGGAATGAACCGCGGCACAATCAACGCCGATGCAGCGCTGCCGGAACCGGCGGGGACGGGCGTCAACCAGCATATGCCTGCCTGGAATCTCGGCCTCGGCTATACGCGCGCGTTCAGCCCCACGCTGGTGAATGAATTGCGCTTCGCCTGGACGCGTCCGGGCATCGACAAGGATGCCGTGCTCGCCAGGAATGAGGTCATTCCGGGCGCGCTGGCGCCGGGAGTGGACAGCAGCACGCCGACCTTCAACGTAAACGGACTCACGGTTTTAGGCGCGCAGCCTACGGGCCTGACCAATGTCCCGCTGGCGAAAACTTCAGCCACCTGGGAGGTTTCCGATAACGCCACAAAGATCATCGGCAACCACATTCTCAAGATGGGCTTCACCTACCAGTTCCAGAAGATGTACACGTTCACGACGCTGCAGGGCCGCGGCGCGTTCACCTTCGACGGGAGCTACACACAAAATCCGCAGTCGCGCCCCGGCACCGGCGCCGGGCTCGCCGATCTGCTGTTGGGGCTTGCCAACACCGTGCGCAGCAGCAGCACGGGAGTCAGCAATCTGCGTTCCACCAACACCTTTGCTTACTTTCAGGACGATTGGAAAGTTACCCCTCGGCTTACTCTCAACTTAGGCCTGCGCTATGAACTCTACTTCCCCATTTACGACGTGGATGACCGCTATGCCGACTTCATCATCGACGAGGGATCCAAGGACTTCGGAAAGATGATCTTTGCCGGCCTGAACGGCAACCCGCGGGGGCTGATGCGCGCCGACCGCAACAACTTCGCGCCGCGCTTCGGCTTTGCCTACCGCGTCCCCCACACAGGCGACCTGACCATCCGCGGCGGTTACGGCATGTTCTATGGCAATCCCGATGAACAGGCCGGGGTGGGGAACATGATGACCAACAATCCGCCGTTCGTCGGGTACGGCAGCGTGAATGTCGACGGCGATCGCGTGTCGCCGTCCACGGCGTTTAATCTGAGCGGCAGCCTGCCGTTACCCAAGACGGCCACTCCGCGGGAATTCGTATTCCTCCGCTCAGCGACATCCACATTAATCTACTGGCCGGATTACTGGAAGGCTCCGGTGGTCAACCAGTGGAACCTGAGCCTGCAAAAACAAGTTTTGCGGGATACAGTGCTGGAAGTGACGTATGTCGGCAATAACAGCTACGGGCTTTGGAATGCCGTGCCCGCCAATCAGCCGTTGACGCCGGGTCCGGGCGGGATTGCGACGCGGCGGCGGTTTGGAGCGGTCACGCTGGCTCCGATCACGTCCTATCTTCCATTTGGACGGAGTTACTACGAGGGATTGTCCACGCGGTTGGAGCGCCACATGTCGCATGGGTTGGCGTTTCTGCACAGCTTCACCTGGGGCCGGGGGATTGACCTGAACTCCGGCGTCGGCCTGGACGGCTGTTCCTATTGCGGGGCCGCCGAGGGGATTCAAAATCCGTACGACCTGCGAGCGGAGCGCGGGCCCATGACGTCGAATTCGCCGCTGCGCAGCGTTCTCAGCCTGACGTGGGACCCGCCGTTCGGCAAGGGACGCAAGTACCTGCAGTCGGGCGCGGGCCGGGTAGTCCTCGGCGACTGGCAGGTCAGCGGCATCTGGACGGCGCAGGACGGCACGCCCTTTACCGTGGTACTGCCGCTCGACAACCTGAACATGGGCACAACCAACTGGCCCAACCGTGTCTGCAACGGCGCCCTTTCCAACTGGACGCCAAACCGCTATTACGACGCAAGCTGTTTCGTCACTCCCGCGGCGTACACTTACGGGAACGGCGGCCGCAACGGTTTGTACGGCCCCGGAACAAACAACGTGGACTTTGCGCTGCACCGCTTCATTCCGATTCGCCTGAGAGAAGACTTCCGCCTGGAGTTCCGCGGCGAATTCTATAACCTCTTCAACCGGACGCAATTCGGGATGCCGAATCACGTGATCGGCCAGCCTCAGACGGCGCAGATCACCTCCACCGCCAACCCTAACCGGCAGGTGCAGTTCGCCTTGAAACTGCTCTGGTCGGCGCCTCAGAACTCCAGTTTGAAGATGGCCATCATGTACAGCCGGCCGCCTTGTCCGGAGAAACTTCCCTGGTTGCCGTTGATCTTGCCGAAGTTCTGGGGGTTGCGGAAATCGACGGTGTTTCCGGGGCGGTTGAAGAAGTAGATCTTGAACGGGTTGTTGACGTCGAAGCGGAGAGTTCCCTTGAGCCGTTCGCGGAAGGGAAACGTTTTGCTGGCGCTCAACTGGTGCCAGAACATACCGGGAGATGTTTGAACGTTGCGGCCGGAGTTGCCGGCGGTGAAAGAAGCGGGATAGGCGAAGGCGTTGATATCGGCCCACGGGAGGGCGCAGGCGAGTTGATGGCGGCAGGGACCGTGCGGATCCCAGGGCAGTTCGATGTCCGCGTAGGTCTTCCCGGACGCCATGTTCGCGCGGTTCGATCCGGGCAGGTACACGTTGTTCGTGCCGGTGAAGCCGAAGCTGAAGGGGGCGCCGCTCTCGACGGTCTGGATGCCATTGATGGCCCAGTTGCCGAGCAAGCCGTTGATGAGCCAGTTGGCGTCGCGCATCCATTTTTTACCCCTGCCGAACGGGAGATCGTAGGTGGCGTAGGTGACCCAGCGGTGAGTGACGTCGTAATCGGAGCGGCCCTTCTCGAGGCGCCGGTTGTAGAACGTGATGCCGCCGGCGGCGCCGTCATCGGAGTCTTCGTCGATGGCTTTGCTGTAGGTATAGAACGACACCAGGCTCAGGCCTTGCGAATAGCGCTTCTCAATTTTCAGCGTTCCGCCATGGTAGCTGCCATGGCCGTAGTTGCCGTAGTTGTAGATAGCGCCGAACTGAGGATAGGGTTTGTAGTTTTGCGCCGCTCTGCGAATGGTGTCGAGCACAACGGGATCGTTGGAGATGTTCAGGGGGATGGAGTTGATATCCCAGCGGTTCAGCAAGCCCACTCCCGACGAGCCCTGATAGGAGAGTTCGACGAGCACCGTGGGGTTCACTTCGAACTGTAGGCTCGCGTTCCAGTTCATGATGTAGGGCATGCGCATGTTCGGGTCGAAATAGGAGGCGCTGCGCCCGCTGTAGTTCGTTCCGAGATACGGCGCCGATCCGTCGGGGTTGACGTGGAATTGGATGGGCGGCGGCCCGTTCTTCAAGTAAAAAGCCACATCCGGATTGCCGGGCGCCTGTTGCACAACGGCGGTGGCGAGGTATTCTTCGAAGTTTTCCTGCAAGCCGTTGGTCCAGAGATCGAGAGTATTGAGGCTGAATCCGCCGCGGAAGACCCAGTTCTTGCGGAAGTTGTAAGCCAGGCCGACGCGCGGCTGGAAGTTATTCAAGTCCCTGGTTGCAAGGGGGCCCGTGGGATGGAGCAGCGCCCCTGTCCGGCCGGTAAGCGAGTCTACGGCAGCGGGGCTGAACTGACTCTGCTGCCCGTACTTGGTGTTGTAGGGCGATTCATATTGCCAGCGGAGGCCGAGATTGAAGGTTAGTTTGGAAGTGGCTTTCCAATCGTCCTGGAAATACGCGGCGTGGCTCCACCATCGGGGCAGCCAGGTGGCCTGATCATTGGTGAACTGGGCCTGGACCACCGCTCCGAGCATGAATGAGGCAAAAGAATTTCCGGTGTTTGGCCGGAAGGGGAACTCGGTGCCGCCGAAGTTGTACAGTCCGGAGGGGGTGGCCGCGACGTGCGAATTCATCCTGGTGCGCAGCAGTTCGTAGCCTGTCTTGAAGGTGTGGCGCCCGTGGATCCTGGTGAAGTTGTCCTGGAAGCTGATGCCTTCATTGACATCGATGGATTGGCCGCCGGGGAAGGTGAAGATGAGAGTGCCGCCCGAGGCATTGCGGAAACTCGGCATGCTACGCGAACTCACGTTCGGGATGCCGAGTTTCCCGGCCCAATCCTGATTGAGGCTTTCCGGCACGCGCGTATTTTTCCGCCGCGTTCCGCCGAGCCGGATTTCGTTGACCATGCTGGGGCCGATCGTGAGGGTGTCGGAAAGCACCAGTTGGGTGAGGTCCAGCGGGATGGGGGTGTAATTGTAGTCGAAGATGGGATTGGCGACGTTCGTCTGCCAACGGCCGTTGAAGGAGCGGTTGCGAAAATCGGAGAAGCGGGCGAAGAACTTGTGGTTATCGGAGAAGGAGTGGTCCACTTTGAAGTCCATGTTGGTGCGATAGGAGCGGTAGACGGTGTCGGCGCTGCGGTTGGCGTGCGGGCCGGTGCGATTGATGTAGGCCTGGTTGTTGCGGTTGTTCTCGGGCTGATAGGGATTGAAGGTCAGGAATTTGTTGAAGACCGGATCGAAGCGGCTCCTGGGAATCTGATTGCCGGGGAACTGGGTCCGTGAGTAGGTTCCGTCGGGGAGGCGGACGAGAGTCGCGGGGTCATAGATGGGATCGCCGATTCCTCCGAAACCGAAATCGCCATTGAGCATGGCGGGACTGGGGACGTCCGTATCGGCGTTTTCCGAAGATTTCTCGTGGTGGCGCTGAAAGCCCACGAGGAAGAACGTACGGTTCCGGCCGTCGTAGATCTTCGGCAGAACCACGGGGCCGCTGATATTCCCCGACATGAGGTGAAATCCGAACACGTTGTTGGGCTTGTTGGCGTCCTGCCAGTTGCGGTGAATCATCTGCCGCGCCATGTAGCGCTCTTCGGCCATGAAGTGCAACTGGTTCGTGCCGCTCTTGAAGGTGATGTTCATCAGACCGCCGCCGGAATGGCCGTATTCGGCGGGCAGGCTGGTGGTGAGCACCTTGATCTCTTCGATGTTGTATTCGCCGGGATTGACATTGCGGCCCGTGCCCAAGACACCAGTGCCGGGGGTGGTGGCGGAAACCCCGTCATTCGCCTTGTTGAAGGCGCGGGAACGGCCTCCGGCGGCATGGCCGAATCCGGCTTGTGAAGTGACTCCCGGCACATACCAGAGCATGCTTTCGATCTTCATCTGCGGAGTGGGCAGCTTGGTCAATTGCGAACCTGTGACGAGGTGACCGGTGGCGGATGTCTCGGTCTCGAGCAGAGACGCGGAGGCCGACACCTCGATGGTTTCCACAAGACTGCCTACTTCGAGAACCGTGTCGACGCGGATAATTTCGGAGGATCTCACCTGAATATTCGACCGCGTGAGTTTCTTGAAGCCCTGCCCTTCGAAGTTGATGCGGTACATGCCTGGGTTGAGGTAGGGAGCGCGGTAGATGCCTTCGGAGTTGGTGGAGGTGGCGGAGGACACCTGAGTCTCGACGTTGGTAATGCGGATGGCAACGCCGGGGATGGCGGATCCGGTGGCATCGGTGACGGTACCGGTGATCGTGCCTTGAGCGGTCTGGGGCCGGGCGGCGGGCGCCAGGGAGAGAAGAAGCACGACACAGACAGAGAGGACAAAAGGTCTCGAAATGGACATGGAAGACGCCTCCAGTGATTCTCGATTAACGCGCGGCGCGTCAATCGTTTAACCTCACAAGCTGGGCCAAATTCTATTTCAAGTTCGCTTTCACCGAAATACTGGTTTTTCTGTATGCGCTTGTCCGAAATTATCTTCGCCGGAGGCGGTGCTATGCTCGATGCAGAGGGGCGATGAATTTCCGCAAGCCAATGCTGCTGCCTGCCGGCGTGCTTGCCCTGATGGGGACTCTCTACTCCTTCCAGCGGCCTTTTGTTCAATTCCCCGGCGTGGAGTATTACGGTCTGCCCATGCCGCCGAACTGGCGGGAGAAAGCGGAGTGGACATTTGCGAGGCTGATGTTCCCGCCCGGGGCCAATGACGGGTATCGCGGGCGTTTTGACGGCGACTGGCACAAGGGCCTCTCGCTGTGGACGCAGGATTACCCGCGAGCGGACCGTTTCTTTTCGATGGCGCTGCGGCGCCTTACGCGGATCGATGTGCGGGGCGTCGAACAACCGGTGAATCTCGAGGACGGCGATGAGCCTTACTACTATCCGTTCCTCTATGCAGTGCAGGTGGGCGAATGGGGATTGTCGGATGCGCAGGCGAAGATCCTGCGGGATTATCTCCTCCGCGGCGGATTTTTCATGGCCGATGATTTCCACGGGACTTTCGAATGGGAAGTGTTCGCGGAGCGCATGCGGCAGGTGTTTCCAGACCGGCCGATTGTCGAGATCGACGATAGCGAAGCCGTCTTTCACATCGTCTACGACCTGGAGGAGAAGGTGCAGGCGCCGGGGGCCGCGCATTTACGGCTCGGCTACAAGAACGGGGGCAAGGGAGCGCACTGGCGCGCCATCTACGATGATCATCACCGGATCATGGTGGCCATTTCCTACAACTCGGATTTGGGCGACGCCTGGGAGTGGGCCGACGAGCCGGAATATCCGGAGCGGTTCGCGAGCTTTGCCACGCGCATCGGGGTCAATGACGTTGTTTACGCGATGACGCACTAGTTCCGGCGCCAGGCCGCCGGCCGCAAGGCGGACCTCATCGCCAACGGCGTCCGCCCATTCCGGAGATTCCTCGCTGTCATGCGCGAGCAGAGCTTCCACCTCCTCGCGCACCTGCGCGTCGCCGCACTCCACATCGAGGAAGGCGGTGCGCGAACCGGCAGGCTGCTCCAGCGCCAGGAAGAACCAGCGCTTGACCTCAGAGTTCATAGCCCCTTCGCGTATTGTATTCCCCTTGCGGCGGGGTTCAAAAGGGAATACCGTGACAATCAGGGAGAAAATTCTGATGAATCGCAGGCACTTCACGGCGGCTGCCGCTGCTTCCGCCATGGCCGCAAAGGGCGCGAAACTCGCCATCGACGGGGGATCCCCGATTCGCGAAAAGCCGCTGCGGGCGGGATTTTGGGGGTCGGAGTTCTACGATGAGAAGGAGCGTGCCGAACTGCTTGACGTTCTCGAGTCCAAATCGCCCTTCCGCTGGTATGGCCCGAAGACTCCGCTGAAGGTGCTCAAATTCGAGCAGGAGTTCGCGGCGCGCATGCAGACGCGCTTTGCGCTCGCGGTGACCTCGGGGACGGCGGCGCTGCAATGCGCGGTGGCGGCGCTCGAGATCGGGCCTGGGGACGAGGTGATTCTGCCTGCCTGGACCTGGCATTCCTGCTTCAACGCGGTGGTGCTTGCGGGAGGGCTGCCCGTGTGCGCGGAGATCGACACGTCGTTCACGATTGATCCGGAGGACATCGAGCATCGCATCACGCCGCACACCAAGGCGATCATGGCGGTGCACCTGCAAGGCAATCCGTGCGATATGGATCGCATCCTCGCCATTGCGCGGAAGCACAATGTACGGGTCATCGAGGATTGCGCGCAGAGCGTGGGCGCCAGCTACAAGGGCAAGCCGGTCGGCTCGATGGGCGACATCGGGATCTACAGCCTGCAATTGAACAAGACGATCACTGCCGGCGAAGGAGGGGCGGTGGCGACGAACAATCCCGAACTGTTTGAGCGCGCCTCGCGGTTCCACGATCTGGACGGTTTTCGCGCGCCGCACCAGAACGCGGTAGGCAAACAGCAACTCGATTGGTTCTTCGGCGCCAACTACCGCATGAGCGAATTTACGGGGGGAGTGATGCTGGCGCAGGTGCGCAAGCTCGACCGCATCATCTCGTCCGTGCGGGGCAATGCGAAGCAGGTCTACGCGGGCGTGCGCGATTTGCCGGGCGCGCGGTTGCGGCATCTGCCCGACCCGGAGGGCGAACTCGGCAGCGGTGTTTTCCTGGACTTCGGGACGAAGGAGCGCCGCGAGCGATTCCTTACGGCGATGAAGGCGGAGAACGTGGCCGCGTCGCGTCCGGGGGGTTCGGTGATTCTTCCCACGCTGCCACACGTGATTGCCAAGAAGACCATCCATCCCAACTGGCCGAGTTTCCAGACGGAGCGGGGGAAAGCGATTCGCTACGGCGCGGATACGTGTCCGCGGACCATCGATATCCTGGATCGATTCGGCGGCGTTCTGATGGACCCGCGGTTCACGCGGAGGGATGCGGAGGATATCGCCGCGGCGATTCGCAAAGTGTACCCGGCTGTGATGTCCTGATAGAAGATGGATCTACGTCCCTATCAGACCACCGACCGCGAAGGTTGTCTCGCGGTCTTCGATTCCAATGCGCCGGAATTCGCGCAGGCGAGCGAGCGCGCCGGGTTTGCGGCATTTCTGGACAATCCGCCGGGGCCTTATTTTGTTCTCGAACACGATGGCTCCATCGCCGGGTGCGGCGGCTATGCGTTCGAGAATCCGGACCTGGCGAGTCTGTACTGGATCATCGTGAGGGGCGACCTGCATCGCAACGGACTCGGGAGGCTGCTGGTCTTCTCCGCCTTGCGCAAGATCACACAGGACGGGGATCCGATGATGGCGCGGGTGCAGAGCACGCCGCAGGCGGCGGCGTTCTTTGAAAAACAGGGATTCCGCATGGTGGAGACCGCCGGCGATGGTGTGGAGATGCGCAAGAAGCTGAAGGTTTGCCCCTAGGCGGTGACGTGTTTGTGCAGAAACGCGGCGGCGTCGCGGTAGATGCGGTCCTGCTGCTCGGCCGGGATGTTTCCGATGCCGTGTCCTCCGTCCGGCACGGTGATGAACTGATGTTCGACGCCCGCCTTTGTGAAACGCTCCGCCATCATTTTCGATTGCTCATAAGGGACATCGGTATCCGCTGTTCCGTGCACCAGCATGGTGGGGGGATAGGCGGCATCGACATTGCGGATGGGGCTGTAGAGGTCAAACCAGCGGTTTTCCTTGAACGGATCGTGTCCGCCCACCTGTTGGGGCCAGATGCCCTGCTGCCGGCAGTAGAGATAGAAGAGGCGGCGGTTGTTCTTCGGCGGCGGCTGGGAGACCGCGGAAGCTGTCACCGATGCCAGCGCCTCTTCTTTGGAAACGGGGGGCTGCTTGAGATAGAAGGGATCGGGACGGGAATACCAGGCTCCGGTGATATCGCCGTAGCCCCAAAATGCGACGAGCGCTTTCGGACGCGGGTTCACGCAGAAGCCGGTCATCAGGGTGAGGTACCCGCCGGCCGAGCCGCCGCAGACAGCGAGGCGATCCGCATCGATTTGCAGTTCGCCGGCCTGCCGCCGCACCCAGCGGAAGGCGTCCCGCACGTCTTCGATGATTCCGGGGAGCTTGGTTTCCGGCGCCAGGCGATAGTCGATGGAGATGACACGAAAACCGGCATCGAGCAATGCGCGCAGCACGCGCGTGTTTGGGGAAAGATGGCGGGAGCCCATGATGAGTGCGCCGCCGTGGATATGCACCGCGGCCGGCTTGGGGCCATCCGATGGCGGGCCGAACACATCCGCCTTGATGTCGCAGCCGGTTGCTTTCTTGTAGATGAAGGTGCGGGGCTCCGGCGATTGTCCGCCGAGGGCGCCGGCCCCGATTGCGGCGAGGGCGAATTCTCTTCTTCGCATGACCCGCCGATGCTACCACGGAAGCGCTACCCGGTGAGCCTCCGAGTTGACTCTTTGTCGAAGCTGGAGAGGGCAACCCACACCAGCAGCAGCGACGTGACCACGCATCCCGCCGCCACCCAACCGAGCAAGCCGGCAAAGCCGATGGAGGCCTTGAGGAGCCCGGCAAGATAGATCATCACGGTGGCGGCAATTCCGCCGATCATGTTCAGCACGCCTGCGCCTAAGCCGAAGCGGGCCGGAGCAATGATGTCGTAGGCCGCGGCGAACACGTTAGCCACGGTGAGTCCCGAAAAGCCTCCGTAGCCAACCGAGCAGATGGTGGCCCAGGTGAGCGAGTGGAGGGCGAAGGTGAGGTATCCGAAAGGCGCGCACAGCAGGATGCCCGCGGCGGCGATGTAGAAGCGCGCGGCGGGGATGCGTTTCGAGAGGTGGTCCGCGAGCGCTCCGCCGATGACGACGCCGACGCCGCAGCTTGCCTGCACGAACACGGTGGCCTGGAATCCGCTTTCCGCCATCGAAAGGTGATAGCGTTCGTAGAGAAACGCGGGCAGCCAGGCGTAGAAGATCCACAGCATGGAGCAGAAGGCGAAGAACGCGGCGGAGATGGCGAGGTAACAACGGCCGCGGAAGAGCGCCAGGGCGCCGCGCAGCGAGCTGCCGGATTTCTGCTCGCGGGGGGCTTGGGAGGCGGGCAGTTTTTTCAGCAGCACGAGGGAATAGAGCATGCCCGCCGCCGCTGCAAGCAGGAATCCCGCGCGCCAGCCTGCGTGGTCCGCCATCCATCCGCCATACGAACCTCCGGCGACGATGCCGGCCAGTTGGGCCGATTGGTGAATGCCCATCGCCTTGGACCGCGTCGCCCCGGAATGCGCCTCGGCGAGCACGCCGAGAGCGGCGGGGTAGTAGAGCGATTCGGTGATCCCCATGACGGCGCGCCACAGGAGAAACACGAGGACCGAGGCGCTGAGCCCGCAGCCGAGTGTCGCCGCGCTCCACAATACGAGGCTCGCGACGATCATGCGGTCCCGGCGCATGGTGTCGGACAGCCTTCCCGCGATGGGCATCGACAGGGAGTAGACCCACGCGAAGACGCTTCCCGTGAGCCCGAGTTGCACATCGGTGAAGCGCAGATCGGCCTTCAGCGCGGGGAAGATGGAGTAGACCATCTGGCGGTCGACATAGTTCAGCGCGAAGGCGATCCAGAGGAGGAAGACCAGCCACATGCCGCTTCTCGATGCCGTGCTAGCCAAGCCTCCTCCGAAGTTCGTCTGTTCCGGCGCGCGAATATTCGGCGAGCGCGTCCATGTTGATCTCGATTCCCAGGCCGGGCTTCGAGGGGATTTCGAGCATGCCGTCCGCATCGAGGCGCCAGTCGCCAGCGGCGATCTCATCGATGAACGGCGAGCCGGTGAGATATTCGACCAGGTCCGTGTCGGGAAAGGCGGAAGCAAGCTGAAGATCCGCCGCGAGTCCGAGAGCGGTGTTCCAGCCGTGGGGGATGAAGCGCACGCCGTGCCGGCGCGCCATCCAGCCGATGCGGCGCTCTTCGCTGATGCCGCCGACTTTGGTGACGTCGGGCTGTACGATATCGAACGCTCCGGCCTGGAGCCATGGTTCGAAGGCTTGCCGCCGGGTGAGGACTTCGCCGCCGGCGATGGGCACTTTCGAGGCGCGGCGAAGAGCGGCGTAGTCTTCGAGCGCGTCGGGATGGAGCGCCTCTTCGAACCACGCCACGTCATACTGGGCCAGCATGTCCGCGGTGCGCAGGGCCCACTTGTAGTTTCCGGTCCAGAAGGCGTCGCTTCCGCCGGCGTCCACCATCAGGAGCGAATCCGCGCCCACCGCTTCGCGCGCGGCGCGCACAATGGCCTCGTCGGTGGCGGCGTTCTTTCTGCCAAACGGCCCCCAGCCGATCTTGAAGGCGCGAAATCCCTGCGCCTTGACGGGGAGCAGTTCAGCGGCCATGAGTTCCGGTTCGCGCATCAGGAGAGAAGCATAGGGCCGCACGCGCGCGCGGTAGCGCCCTCCCAGGAGACGGCCCACGGGCTGTCCGGACGCTTTGCCGAGCAGATCCCAGAGCGCGATGTCGATGCCGGAGATGGCGTGGGTGATGGCTCCGCCGCGGCCCTGCCAGAACGTGTTCTGGTGGAGTTTCTCGCTGACGCGCTCCGGTTCGATGGCGCACTCGCCCTGATAGAGCGGACGGAGCACGGCAAGCGAGGCGCGCACGAGGTCTTCGCTGGTAAACACGCTGCCCCATCCGACGGCGCCTTCATCGGTGAGCACCGCAATCAGCGTATGTACGCAATCTTCGGGCTGCAATTCATTGGACCAGCCGCCCTCCGGCGTGCGGCCGCGGAGCCCGAATGCCTGAATATCTCGAATTTTCATAAGCGTATTCAATGATCGCGCCGGAACAGGCGCGCCTGGGGCGTGAAGGTTACGCCTTCATCCAGGGGAAAGACGGGACGGGCGCAGCGCGTGTGGCCGAGGCTTTTCAGATTGGCGCTGGTGGATCCGGGCGCATCGACATTTACCAGGAGTTGCGCGCCTTCCTCGAACATGTGCGGCTGGCAGTGCGGCGACTTGACGATCACGGTGTCGAACGCCGCCGGGTCCTGCCCGTGGGCGTAGAAGAGGGACCGGTCGTAAAGGCTGACCGCTTGGCTGGTGGCCACGAGCATGTAATTGCCGGCCTGGAGCAGCGCCGAGCGCCCGCCGTTCCACAGGTTGCCGTGGGACTCGCTGCGGAACACGCCGTCGGAAAGCATCCTCACGCGCAGTTCCATCTCGACGGGAGTGAAGCGGCCGCGGTCGAGACTGCCGCCGATGGGGACGCGGATGATGCCGCCCACGCCGGCGCGGAAGGCCTCCTCGACGGCGGGCGCATCGACGATGGGAAGCAGGACCGTGCGGCGGTAGCCGGCATCGAGCAGGGCGCGGAGGATGGCGTTGCTGTCGCCGGAGGCTCCGGAACTGGTGGCGTCGGCGGCATCCACCAGCACGACGCGGCCCGCGGCGCCGGCCGCCATGCGGACGCTTTCGGCGAGCGGCGTCAGGGGCTGATGCAGATGATGACGCATCTCCCAGAACATGCGGGCCATGCGGATGGCCTCCTGTTCCGCGCGGGCCGGGTCGTTGTCGGTGACCAGAAAGGCGTTCGAGCAGAGATCGGGGACATCGGTGAACGGATTGCCGATGAACATGCCTCCGCTCAGCCCGCCGGGACTGTTCTCGACGGCGATGGCTTCGCGCACGCACTCGCCGAACCGGCCTGTAGCGGTCTTTAATTCGTTGCCGCGAACGAGGGCCGGGATGGGGACTCGCGCGCTCACCGGCTTGACCTGGCCGGTCATGATGCGCAGCAGCAGGCGGGCGGCGCGCTCTCCGGTTTCGAGGAAATCGACGTGGGGATAGGTGTGGTAGACCGTCACGGCATCGGAGTGGCGTAGAATTTCGTCGGTGAGGATGCCGTGCAGATCGAGCGAGACGACCAGCGGCGTGCGCTCGCCCACAATCTTGCGTGTTTCGGCGATGAGATGACCTTCGGTGTCGTGCACGCTTTCAGAAGCCATCGCGCCGTGGAGGCTGAAGTAGACGGCGTCCACATCGCGCGCCTGGCGCACGGCGTCCAGGAATCCGGCGGCGATGCGATTGTAGGCGGCGTCATCGAGGGTTCCGCCTGACGTGATGGCCCGCGCGCTATAGCCGGGCACAATCTCCACTTCGGGATGTTCGGAGAAGACGCGCAGCGCGCCACCTACTTCCGTACCGATTCCGCGGTGGTGACCGGTGATGTCATCGCCGAAGGAGACGGCGAAATCCTCGTAGCGGCCGGGAACAGGGTTGAACGAGGAGATCTCCTGCTTGCATTCGTTGATGAGGATTCGTGGCATGGCGTGAGAGTGAGGGGTGGCGTCCTGCAACCGTATCATGGCTCGGAGAAGCAGGTCAACGGCCATCCCCTCGCTCGACGCTAGTCGGCAGAAGCGGGGACGGCGCGGGGGCTCGGCACCCGCTCGCCGGGTTCCTTCGAACGGAAGACGAAGGCCACCAGCACGAGGGCGCCGAGGGCGAAGATGGTGTCGCCGGGAACGCGCATCCAGCGCAGGGTCTGCATGAGGGGAGTGCCCATGAACTCCGTGCTGCGGGCATACCAGTAGCCCTCGTTCACGGAGGCGAACGTCTGCATCAGGCCCACGGGCAGCAGGCTTCCGATGCACATCAGGAAGAGCCCGCCATTCATTCCCCAGAAGGCGAAGCGGAGCCAACCCTCTCTCCACTGGGCTGTCGGGCTCATTGCCCGCAGGCACACCAGCATTAAGCCGATGCCCAACATGCCGTAGACGCCGAACAGGGCCGAATGGCCGTGGAGCGGAGTAGTGTTCAGGCCCTGCATGAAGTAGAGCGCGATGGGCGGGTTGATCATGAAGCCGAACAGGCCTGCTCCCACCATGTTCCAGAAGGCCACCGAGACAAAGAAGTAGACCGGCCACTTGTAGCGCCCCGCCCAAGTGGTGAGCTTTCCGCGCCGCATGTCGTCCACCGCCGTGTAGGCCACCATGGTCAGGGGCACGACTTCGAGAGCGCTGAACACCGATCCCCAAGCCAGCGCCACGGTCGGCGTGCCGCTGAAGTAGAGGTGATGGCAGGTGCCGATGATTCCCCCGGAGAGGAAGATGGTGGCCGACAGCAGCGCGGATTGGGCGGCCAGATTCGGACGGATCAAGCCAATGCGGGCGAAGAAGAAGGCGATAACCGTGGTGGCGAACACTTCGAAGAAACCTTCCACCCAGAGGTGCACCACCCACCAACGCCAATACTCCACAATCGACAGGTGAGTGTGCTGCCCCCAAGTAAGCCCCGCGCCGTAGAACAGGCCGATTGCCCCGGCGGAGATGATGAACAGCCACAGCAACTGGCGCTGGTCGCCGGCAGTCTTCAAAG
Organism: Bryobacterales bacterium; assembly: GCA_020847895.1. Taxonomy (GTDB): domain Bacteria; phylum Acidobacteriota; class Terriglobia; order Bryobacterales; family Bryobacteraceae; genus CADEFT01. The sequence continues at coordinate 22,784 of JADLBG010000068.1, read as the reverse complement.
CCGGGCGCACGGAACGCACCACCAGAAAAAACCAGATGAGCAATCCGATGAACAGCAGAATCTGCCAGCCACGCCCGAGGTCCACATATTCGTACCCCTGGTGGCCCCAGAAGAACGCGGCGGCGCCGGAAATTTTGTTCTGGATGCTCAACCATTCGCCGGTAAGAGAGCCGGCGACAACCACCAGCAGGGCGCCGAAGAGGACATTCACGCCGAGGCGCTGGAACCTGGGCTCATGGCCGCTCACCAGCGGCCCGATAAAGAGACCCGCCGCCAGCCATGCCGTGGCGATCCAGAAGATGCCCATCTGCACGTGCCAGGTTCGCGACACGCTGTAGGGCAGCACCTCGGCGATTTTGATACCGTAAAATCCGTTCCCTTCCACGCCGTAGTGGGCCGTGACGACGCCTAATAGAATCTGCACCAGGATCAACGCGGACACCACCCAGAAGTACTTCAACGTGGCGCGCTGCGATGGCGTGGATACCCACTTTCCGAGCGGGTCGCGGTCAGGCAGCGGACCGGGCGGTTCTTCACCCTTCTGCGCGGCGTACCACCAGACCATTGCGCAAATACCCGCCAGCAGCATGATGATGCTGACTCCGGTCCAGATGACGGTCTCGCCCGTGGGGCGGTTGCCGGCGAGCGGCTCATAGGGCCAGTTGTGGGTGTAGGAGACCTGGTCTCCGGGGCGGTTCGCCGCGGCGGACCACGCGGTCCAAAACATAAAGGCTGCAAATTGGCGCATGCGCCCGGGGGTGCTGACGCTGCCGGCGGGAATGGCATAGGCATCGTTTCCGTTCATGAACACGTCCGAGAAGTGGCTCAGACATGCTTCGAATGCCTTGGCGCGCACGGGTTCGATGCGAATGGTATTGGTGGAGGAGTCATAGGTGTTGTGCCGGTACATCTGCTCCAGGCGCCCTCTCAGCTTCGCCTGGTCTTCGACGCCCAGTTGGGTGTAAGGCTTTCCGTAGCCGGTGTTGCTCCATTCGTCAAGAACGAACGCAGCCTCACGATGCAGCCAGTCCGCGGTCCAATCAGGCGCCACATAGCTGCCATGGCCCCAGATGGAGCCTACTTCCATTCCTCCCATCGCCTGCCATACGTTCTGGCCGCGGCCGATGTCGCCTTCGGGAATCACCACTGTGCCGTCAGTTGAAACAATCTTCGCCGGAATCGGCGGCATTTCCTGATAAATTCTCGTTCCGATCCAGCCCAATACGGAGAACGAGAGAACCAGGACAATGCCGAAACTCCACCACAGTCTCTTCATGAAGCTCCTTTCACGAACAACCTAATAGTGTACGTAAAAGTACGGCTGCGAGTAGTGACCCTGGTCACCTCCCTCGGGAGGAGGGTGTATACTATCGCACAATCATGGCCACTATCGCTTCCACCGCACCAGCGGGCGCGCCCGCGAAGGAACGGCCCGCGTCCAAGAAAGTGGACGGCCGGCTCACCAGCCTCGACGCCTACCGCGGCCTGATCATGATCGCGCTCGCCTCGACAGGGTTCGGCCTGGCCTCGCTGCGCAATTACCCGCAGTGGGCTTGGCTCGCCAACCAGGTGGAGCACACCGCCTGGGAGGGCTGCACGTTCTGGGACCTGATTCAACCGGCGTTCACATTCATGGTGGGGGTGGCGATGCCATTCGCGTTCGCGCGGCGCATGGCGCAGGGGGCCACAACCTCCGTCTTGTTTCGCCACGTGGCATGGCGCGCCTTCATGCTGGTGGCGCTGAGCAACCTCTATTCCAACTGGGGGACGACGAAACCGCACCTGGCGCTGCAACTGATCAACGTATTGTCGCAAATCGCGTTCGGCTACCTGTTGTGTTTCTTCATCACACGGATGCGATTCTCGTACCAGGCGACGGCGGCGGCGATGATGCTGGCGGGGCATTGGGCGCTGTTCGGGTTGTATCCGGGGCCTGAGGGGGCATTTTCGCGGGAGGGGAACATCGGGGCGGTACTCGATTTAAAGTTGCTCGGCTATAACTACTCCGGCTATTACACTACCATCAATTTCATTGGAAATGCCGTCACCATTTTGTTCGGCTGCTGGGCGGGAGCGCTGCTGCGGACAGAGAAGCCGCGGCAATACAAACTCAAGACGCTCTTTGGCTGCGCGGCGGCTTGCTTCGTTCTGGGACTTGCGCTTGAACCCTGGAACCCGATGGTGAAGCGGCTTTGGACAGCCAGTTTCACCTTCTTCAGCGCGGGATGGGTGATCCTCATGCTGGCCGTCTTCTATTGGATCATCGACGTGAAGCAAATCAAGCGCTGGACGTTCCCGCTGGTAGTGGTGGGGATGAACTCCATCTTCATCTACTCACTCGGCCAGATCGGCATCAAGGGGTGGCTTGACCGCGGACTCAAGGGATTCACCGGAGATTTCGCGTTCCTGGGCGGCGCGGGAGCGATTCCGCAGCAAGTCCTGGTAGTGGCGGTGATGTGGTACGCCTGCTACTGGCTCTACCAGCGCAAGATCTTCTTCAAGCTGTAACGACGTTTTGCGGCTTGCCTCCCGCGTAGCAGCGAATGTTTTCGATAGAGAGCGCGAGGCCCGCCTCGAGCACCTCCGGCGTCACTCCGGCGCAATGAGGCGTCAGCACGACGTTGTCCAAGGTGGTGAAGATGTGCCCTTGCGGCAGCGGTTCTTTCTCGAACACATCGAGACCCGCGCCGGCGATTCGCCGCTCGCGCAACGCCTCGATCATGGCGGCTTCATCCACGATGGGGCCGCGCGCGGTGTTTACGAAAATCGCGCTTTTCTTCATGAGAGAGAACTGTTCCCTGCCAAGGAAGCCCATGGTCCGGGGCGATTGGCGGAGATGGAGACTGACGACGTCGCTCGACCGCAACAGTTCCTCGAGCGGCACGAGTTCGAAGCCGAGGGCGGGATTTGGATGCATGGTCCAGGCGATGACGCGCATGCCGATTCCCTGCCCCAGGCGGGCGAACTGACGTCCGATGGCGCCGAGTCCGATGATGCCCAGTGTCTTTCCATGAAGCTGCGCCGATTGCCCGCGCGGCCATTCTCCGGCGGCGGTGCGGTTATGAATGTCGACGATGCGGCGCGCCACGGCGAGCGCGAGCAGAAGAGAATGCTCGGCGATGGAGACGGCGGCGACGCCGGGCGTATTGGTCACCGTCACGCCGTGCCGCGCGGCGGCGGCGAGGTCCACGTTGTCGGTTCCGGTTCCCCAAATGGAGAGCAGTTTCAAGCGCGGGCAGGCGGCAAACACACGTTCGGTGAACTTCGTCGAGGAGCGGACATTGATGAGCGCCTCGAAACTCCGGATCCGCTCGATGAGAGGCTCCTCGCCGCCGGGGAGCGAGTCGTAATAGGCGACGGGGGTTTCGGCCAACAGCCGTTGATAAGCAGCGCTCGGAGCCAGCACTGCCGGATAGTCGTCTGGAACCACAATACTGAGCATCCCATCCAGTCTAAACGCATTCCGCGGCATGCGATAAACTAATAACCCAGCGAGGAGGGCGGCGGTGGCAAATCAGACGATATCATTCGTAATTCCTGGAATTCCTATTGAAACCATATCCGAGCCCGAGATAGCGGGGCTGTTGAACGTCCGCGCGGCAAGCTCGCATGCTATCGTTCCGGCGCGCCGGGGAGAGGCGCGGGCGGCGGCGCGCGTCGACACCGCGCCCGATTCCATCGTCAAGATCGAATATGAATGCGGCATCACGGAATACCTGCGCGCCGATCAACTGGCCGCGGAAGTGGGCGCTTCGCGCGGGGGAAATGAAATCGTCATCCCGGCCAGCCTCTATCGCGGCGGGGCGACGCGCGGCGTCACGGATTGGGCTCTCAAGGCGCTGCACGTTTTCGGCGTCAGCCCGGCGGATGCGATCGCGCGGGAAACGGCCCTCGCCGTTGTCGAACATTTCGACGGGCGGCTGAAGACCGGTCTCTACCGGCTCAACGGCGACGGATCGTTCGGGGAACAGATTACCGGCGCGCAGCAACTCGATACCAAGGCTCCGTACCTGGTGTTCATCCACGGCACGGCATCGAGCACGGAGGGGAGTTTCAGCGGCTTCTGGCGCGACGCGCAGAACCAGCCGACGCAGGAGTGGAAGGATCTCGTTTCGAAATACCCCAACCGCATTCTCGCGCTCGAACATTGCACGTTTTCGGTGAGCCCGGCGCGGAACACGCTCGACCTTGCCGCGCTGCTGCCCGCGCAGGCGGCGGTGCATGTCATCACGCACTCGCGCGGCGGACTGGTGGGCGAGTTGCTCTGCCTCGGTCCGCTCAGCGAAGACGACCTTGCCGCGTTTGAGGGCCGTCCGGATCATGATCTGCTGAGGAACCTCGCGGCCACGCTGGCGCAGAAGCAGTTCACGGTGGCGAAGTTCGTCCGCACGGCGTGTCCGGCGGCCGGCACCATCCTCGCCTCGAAGCGCCTCGACACCTACCTCAACATCATCCTGAACGTCATCGGCCACATTCCCGGACTGAGTGCGAACCCCTTCTATGCGCTGTTCAAAGCCGCCGCGCTCGAACTCATCAAGCTGCGCGCGGACCCATCGTTGATTCCGGGAATTGAAGCGCAGATGCCGGAGTCTCCGCTGATTCACCTGCTCAACACGCGCGGGTTGCAAAGCAAAGCCGACCTGGGCGTAATCGCGGGCGATTTCGAAGGCTCGGGCTTCTGGGGGAGCCTCAAGGAGTACGCCTTGCGCGCCTACTACTGGGAGGACAACGACTTCGTCGTCAACACACGCTCGATGTCGGGCGGCATGGCGCGCACGCGCGGCGTGTACCAATTCCTGGATCAGGGCGACACGGTGAACCACTTCAGCTATTTCAAGAACCAGCGGTCACGCTCGCGAATTCTGGAATGGCTGGGCGCGCCGTTTGACGTGACGCCGCCCGATTTCCAGCGTGTGCGCGGCCTTGCCGCGCGCGGCGGCGCGCGGGGAGCGGAAACTCTTCCCATCGCCATCCTGATTCCGGACGCCTTCGGCACGCAGTTGAATGCGGCAGATGGAAGCGGCATCTGGCTCGATTACGACGCTCTCGGCGGCGGGCGATTTCTCGAACTCGCGGACGGGGGCGGCGCCGCCGGCAAGGTGCTGGGGCTCTACGATGATCTGTACACGCGCCTGCTCGCGAACTACGACACGGCGCTGTTGCCTTACGACTGGCGCAAACCGGTTGCGGAATCCGCCGCCGGCTTGTCGGCCCTCATCGCGGACAAGCGCAAGCAGAGCGGCCGCCCGGTGCACCTGATCGGGCACGGAATGGGCGGATTGGTAGCGCTCGAATTTGCGCGCGCAAATGGTCCGGTGTGGACCGATCTGTGCAAGGCGAATTCGAAAATGCTGCTGCTCGGCGCGCCGTTCCGGGGAAGCTGGCATATTGCGAGGCTGCTCGCCGGGCAGGCGTCTCTGGCGCGCATGCTCGCTCTGCTCGGCCGCCACAGCCAGGCACAGGTGACGGCCACACTTCAGGGATTCGCGGGTTTGCTCGACATGCTGCCGGAAGAGATGTTCGACGCAAGCCGCTGGGATGGTCTGCCTGGCCGCCCGAACCTCGCCCTTCTCGCCAACAGCAGGAAGTGGCGAGTCGAATTCGCGGCGGCCGCGCTCGATCCCGACCGCATCGCGGCGGTAGCCGGTTCGGCCGGAGCCACGCCGTCAGGGATGACGGAGTACACGACAGAAGGCGACGGCCAGGTAACGTACGCAGCGGGGATGCCGGCTCGCGTCAAGACCTGGTACAGCCCCGCGGCAGCGCACGGCGAACTGCCTTCGCAGGCGGGCCCCATTCTTGATCTGCTCACGCGCGGCGCTACGTCCGCGCTTGATTCCACGCCTACCGCCCGGCCCGCCATTGCCGATCCGCGGCAACTGCTTGCGAAGGAACAGGCTGTCTTCTTCCCGGGCGAGACGGATCTGCTCGATGCGGCCCTCGGCGGCGCGGCGAAGCCCATCGAAACGGCCGAAGCGGCGCTGCGCATCAGCGTGGCGCACGGACATCTGCGCGAAGCGGCGCATCCCGTTGCGGTGGGCCACTACGCCGACGACGGCATTGTGAGCGCCGAAAAGCAGCTCGATATTCAGCTCAAGGGGAGACTCTCGGACCGCTTCCACATGGACATCTACCCCGGCTCCGAGGGGACGTCGGATGTGGTTCGCGTCCCGGGGGCGCATCCGCCCGGCGCGCTCATTGCCGGCCTTGGAGATGTGGGCGACATCACCGCGGCCAAGGTTCGCAAAGGGATGCTGGAGGCGTGCCTGCGGTACGCGCTGGCGATGGCGGAAGAGAAGCCGCCGGTGGGCCGGAAGTGGCAATCCGCGGCGGTATCGTCCGTCCTGATCGGCGTTTCGGGCGGCCGCGCCATCAGCGTCAGCGAGTCGGTTGCGGCCATCGTGCAGGCGGCGATCGAAGCCAATCGCGTGCTTCGAAAACGCAACCTGTGGGACAAGGTCCGGATCGACGAAGTGCAGTTCATCGAACTGCTGGAGGACACGGCGATCGAAGCGGCGCACGCCGCCGCGGCGCTTCCCGAGCGGCTGCGTTCGAACCTGGAGCCGCGGGAGAGAATCGAGTTCGACAACCAACTCCGCACGCTGCCCGGTGGTTTGTGGAACAGGCCTCCGGATGGTTATGCGGGCGGTTGGTGGCGCCGCATTCAGATCGGGGGCGAGGAACTGGAACTGCCGGAAACGCGCGAGCGGGCGGCGGCGCCGCGCCAACTCACGCGGCTGACGTTCCTCTCGCTGACGGACCGCGCACGCGCGGAAGAGACCGCGGTGGACACGCAGGATCCGCTCATGAAAGAGATGCTGCTTCAATCCACGACTCGCCCCGACTACGACCCCGAGAGCGCAACGGCCCTTTTTGAACTGCTTGTTCCGAATCCCGTCAAGGAGCAGGTCCGGGGCGCGAATCTGGTTCTTGTGGTGGACGAAACGTCGGCAAACTATCCCTGGGAACTGCTGGCCGAGCGCACGCGCCACCGCACGACGCCGCTGGCCGTCGACACGGGCATGATTCGCCAGTTCAGGACGCGCAACTTTCGTCCTGGTCCGCGCGGCGCGCATCAACCGACAGCGTTCGTGGCAGGCGACAGCAGGAGCAAGCTGCCGGAACTTCCGGGAGCGCAGGCGGAAGCGCGCGCAGTGGGGAGCCTGCTGGCCGCGGCGGGCTACCAGTTAGCAGGTCCGCTGATTCGGGAAGCGCCCTCCACTGTGGCGCGGCGGCTCATGGCGGGCGAATACCGCATCCTGCATCTGGCCGGGCACGGCATCTATACGCCGGGCCGCCCGGAGAAGACGGGCATGGTTCTCTCCGACAATGTGTATCTGACCTCGGTCATCTTCGGACAGATCCGCAACCTGCCCGAACTGGTGTTCCTCAACTGCTGCCACCTTGCGCAAATCGACGCGCCCAGACTGCGCGCCGAGGATCCGAACGCCCTGGCGGCAAGCGTGGCCCAAACGCTGATCGGGATGGGAGTGAAGGCGGTAGTGGCGGCCGGATGGGCCGTGGACGACACCGCCGCGGTGGTGTTTGCGGAAACCTTCTACCGCCGCATGCTCGAAGGGGGAAGGTTCGGCAACGCTGTCATCGCCGCGCGGCAAGCGGCCTACGCGGCGGGAAACAACAATACCTGGGGCGCCTACCAGTGCTATGGCAACCCCGATTTCGCGCTCACGCCGCGGCCGGCGAGCACGGCGCGAGCGGCCTTCCATTTCTATTCGAAGCGCGAGTACATGAACGAATTGCGCAACATCAGCGCGTCGGCGAAAGGCGCGAGTTCCCAGGAGGCGGAGGAGCTTCGCGGGCGCGCGACCGAACTCGATCGCGCGTGCCCTTCCACCATGCGCGATGGCGAACTGCTCTTTGCCCTGGGGGAAGCGTACAAGGCGTTGAAGGATTTCCCCTCCGCCATTGACGCCTATCGCAACGCCATTGCGGTTCCCCGGGCGAGCGCGCCCATCGAAGCGCTGGAGCAGCTTGCGAATGTGCTGGACCGCGGCGCGAGAAACGAAGAGGCGGCCAAAGCCTCGCAATTGTGGGCGGAGGCGGAGAAACTGCTCTCTATCCTCAACGCCGCCATTGGTCCCAGCGGAGAGCGTCTTTCGCTGCTGGGCGCCATCTCGAAGCGACGCGGGGAGAAGGAACAGGACAAGGAGAAACGGGGCGGGCATTACCGCCGCGCGGCGGAACTGTACCGGGAAGCGTACACGTTCCGGCGCGCTAAAGAGAACCTCATTGACACGTATTCCGGCATCAACTGGCTGATGCTCGAATACTCACTCGGTAATCCGTATGAGCCGCTACGGGAAGCCGCCGAAGAGATTCTCGCGTATGCCAGGCTCCCGAAAAACAGCCCCGATTTCTGGGCGCGCGTGGCCCTGCCGGACGCTCTTACAGTGGAATACCTCTTCGCCGGAACCCTCGGCGAGCATGTCGACGAGGTGGTGAGAGAGTATGAATCCGCCTTCCAGCACGCCGCGGGCAACGAGCAGGATTCCGCGCTCGCGCAGTTGGATGTGATGCAGAAGAGCGCGCCCTCGGACGCGCTCGAAGCGGTGATTGGCAGGCTGAACGGCTAGCTCATCCAGCGGATTCCCTCGAGGGTGTCGCCGTCATTGCGTGGTCCGGTGATCAAAACGCTCAGCAGCGCCTGGCCGTCGAGCGGCTGCACTTCGAACTCGAGCCGGTTCATTCCCGGGTTCAGCGACACAGGGAATTGGAACTGTCCGACGCGGTAGCGGGTCTGCGACTCGGTGCGCGCCACGAGTTCGCGGTTCACGCTCGCGGCCACGCGTCCGCGCAGTCCGAGCCACAAGTACCCGCGGCGGTGACCCTCCGATTGCACATTCACCGCCGCCGTGTAGGTGACGCCCGCGGCGGGCGCCACTTGCGTCGCCGCGGGCAAGTCGATAGTGTCGAATGGCGCGGCATGGGGCGTCCACCGGCTGTTCTGTCCCCGCAGCAGCCACTCGCGGTTGCAGCGGCCATACCAATTGCCGGGCTTCTCCCATTTGCGCGCTTCGCGGTCCGGTTCATCGCCGCGCAGATCGAGGCGGCTCAGGTCCATGCTGCCCATTCCGCGCTTGGCGGCCATGTGGAGGAAATCGATGTCGTGCTCGCGGAAGCCGAGCAGGCGCGCCACCATGGCATCGGACATCACGGGGTCTTCGCAGGCCATTACCAGGTTGCCGCGCACGGTCTGGCCGGCGCGCTGCACGGAATGTTCCTGCGTCTGTAAACCGCGAATGCCGTCGATGACGCAGTAATCCGGCGGATGGAACGAGGCCAGGTCGACGATGAACGGATCGATGCGGCCGCCCGCGGAGTGCTGCTCGTGCAGATTCGCGTTGTGGAACGCGCCCGGAATGGCGTATGCCTCGCGGGGCGCCGTACCCACGTAGTTCTTCAAACAGGCCGTGATTCCGCACTGCAGGTGGACCTTCATCACGGGAATGGTGATGAGAAAATCGCAGCCGGTGATGGTGTTGGTGACGAAATAATCGGAGCGCGCGCCGAATGCTCCGGCGCCGTTGGAGGCCCTGGGCACTTCCAGGCGCCGGAAGTGTCCGCCCGCATCGCGCACGGCGTCGTAGCTCAGGTCGACGTAGTCGAATGTCTTTTCGGGATGCCGGGAGCGGAACTCCGCGAGCATGGTTCCCAAGGAGCCGTTAAAGCCGGGAAATTCCTGGTGTCCCCAATCGAAACTGTAGGCCGTGGCGCGCCTGCCGCCTTGCAGAACCACGTTGTCCTCCGCCGGGTCCTTCAGGTTGCGATAGGTGCCGCCTTCGGCGATCGTGATTCGTCCGGCTTGCGAGCGCGTGGCCACATATTCGAGCACCGCGCGCGTGACGCGGAAGTCCGTGATGTCCCCGGGGGCATAGGAGGGATGCGGGCGCAGGAACACGATGTTGGGCTTCAGCACCACCCAGGATCCGGGCTTGATCTTCGCTTCGAGCGAACCCGCGCGGGGCGCGCCGTATTCGATGGCGCGGAACACCATCTCCCGCACTTGCGGATAGGTCAACGCATCGTCGGGCGGCGCGGGTTGCCGCAGTTTGGCGTGCGCCGACCGGACCAGGCCCAGCCGCGTATTTCCGGCGAAGGCGGGCAGCGCCATGGCTGCCGAGGAGGAGAAGAGAAAATCACGGCGATTCATGACTTGTCCCATGGAGGAGGTTTGCGGAACGGGCGGCGCGCGTCTTCGATTTCGTTGCCGCGGGTCCAGATGGAGTCTGTGCCGGCGACGCCGAAGCCGCGCGCCTCGAGTTTGTCGAACAGCGGCAGATGCTCGGGTTGGAAGCCCATGACGGCGGCTCCCACGGCGTCCACGGCGAGCGCGTTTCCACCGGCAATGACAATGTTGTGGCGCACCACGCCGGCGGCGTCATGGTGCAGCGCGCCGCCGAGGATGGCGTAGTCCGCCGGATGATGCAGATAGAGATCATTGAGCACGTCCACGGGGTCGCCGAGCGCGGCGAGTTTCTCGCGGCGCGGGCCGTAGACGCTGACGGGCGCCATCGACCAGTAGCTGGAGACCGACAATGCCACGCCCGTCACCGCGCTGGTCTGGAGCGGCGACAGGGTGATGAGCTTGTCACATTCGCGGATGGTACGGGGGATGGCATAGACGCCTTGCGGATTGCGCGCGGCGAAGGTGCGGCGCTGGGCGGGCACTTCGAGACAGGCATCCGCCGAAAGGTCGGCATATTCCAGACGTACACCCGGATGGCGCTCCCGAAGCCGGCGGAGCATCTCCGTGTACGCCTCGCCCGGCGGCGCCGCATCGGCAATGGTGAAGCGCTTGCCGCGCCCGTCTTCGAGCAGTCTGCGCAGCAGGCCGTCAACCATCCGCGGGTCGGTTGCGGCGGGTCCCGAAGTGATCTTCAAGACCACCCATTCATCGGGAGAAACGGGGAGACCGCCGCGTCTTCCGCGACTGCCGAGTTCGAGCGCCTTGCCGAGCATGGCGTCGAACTGCGCGGCAGTCAGTTCCGCGTCCACCGGGCGCGGGCCGGCGAGCCCGCGAATGGGCGTTCCGTCGTGTTCTGTTGCTCCGTGGAAACTGGATAGGACGACACCGATACGCGGTGTTCTGTCATACGAAGCCGACGCGAGCATGGACTCGCTTGGACGGCTCCCACCGGACTGAGAGTCAGGCATAAGAAGACCTGTGCCCTCAGTATACAGCGGATAAATCCATACAAAATTGTCTTTTGTGCGTTATTTCATGGGTGCGCGCCGGCGACACTCTTGACCAATTGCGCCGTCTGCCAGTCCACCTTTCCGTCCGGCGCCTTGTGACCCCGTCCGCCGGCGAAAAAATGCTCCTGGAACATCTGCACGGCCGCGCGGGTCTTGTCGCCGAAGTCCCCATCGGGAGTCCCCAGATGGTAGCCGATGGTGGTGAGATCATCTTGCAATTGGCGCACCGGATTCCCGGTGATCGCGGTGCGTTTCGCGCCTCCGAAGATTCGCTTGGTGTCGTTATCGCCCTTGCGCAGCGATTCGCTCGGGAAGGACCCGAAAAAGCCGGCGTAGATGGTGGTGGGGAACGGCCCGAAAATCATCGTCATTCCGAAGCGCCGCCCTTCGAGGCGCGACCATTCAAACTGCAGGCCGGGATCGGAGCTCTTGCGTCCCAGTTTGCCCGCCGTGGTGGCGATGTCGCTATGGCCGATGATGTTCCAATCCACGATGGTGGGGAAGGACGTTCGCAGACGCGCGATCAGATCGAGCAGAGCCGTGTATTGCGCCTGCGGATACGTGCCCGTGGAATTGACAATTTCAATTCCGATGGAGCAGGAGTTGACATCCGCTACTCCGGCCCAATGCGCTTCGCCGGCGTGGTTGGCGCGGCGCGAATCCTGCACCATCTTCACAATCTGTCCGTCGGTGTTGATGACGTAATGCGCGCTGGTCTGTTCTCCCGTGCTGAGGAATGTGTTGATGGCCGGGCCGATGACGGGGCCGCCCGTGTGATGCACGATGATCATCGTGACCTGGTGCGTGCCGCGGCTGCCGTTGTTCGGGGAGTGCATCCACACGGGCTGAAGGTCCACGGTCACCACGTGATGCGTGTCGACGGACGCATCGCCATCGGTCCTCGAGGTCACGGGAACCGATGCGGAGGTGATCTTTTTCGCGCTGATGGACACTGTTACCGCCAGTGAACGGAATACGCGGTCCGGCGGCGTGGGACTGCCGGCAATGGCGGGGCCCACCGGATCGGTTGACGTACTCGACGGGGTCACCGTCAGCGTGTAATCGCCGTCGGGAAACGCGTCGATGTTCAGGGTTACCGAACCGCTCGAGTTCGTCACCCCGGATACGGAATTGGACGCCGAGGCGATGGTGACGGTAGCCCCGGAAACATTCTCGTGAGGCTTCAGCCGGTTGCGCACGCGAATCTGGCTCATGATTTCCTCCGCTGTCGTTTGTTCAAATTGTCCACTGATCGTGGATCAGGTACACCAGATACCAGGCTCCCCGGTGTTCGGAGAAGATCAGGCGCAGGCTCGCGTAATCCATGCCTTCCCTCTCTGCCTGGAACCCTGGAAAATGAAACTCGACGATGATCGCGTTGGGATAGTCCTCGCGCGAATTGTCATGGGTGTTGCCTTTCACGGCGGGCGGGCTGCCGTAGAACACCTTCGGCGCCGCCGCATAATCGTGGTCATAGAGGAAGCGCCGGTAATACTCGGCGAATGTCATGCGGATGGGCGCGCCGGTTCCATCGAAAGTGCCCCACAGGCGTTTCTGCGTTTCCGTAAGAGCCTGCCGCAGCCCGGCAGCGGTCATACGCACATTGCTGTGCTTATCGAGGAAGGCATAGGGAGAAAACCGCACTCCCTGCCCGGGATGGACGAACCGGGCAAGGGCGTTCATGTCGCGCGATTTCAGAGCCTCCACCACCTGCCGGGTTTCCCTGGCGAGAATCTCGCGCGCCTGTTGCGGCGAAACGACGCAGGAAAGCGCCTGCGCGTCTACCCACCCTTTTCGACCTTCCTGCGCGAGTTGGATCCACTCGCCGGAGGCGGTGCTCACCGTATCCAGACGCGCCATGGGCTTGCCCGGGGCAAGAAATCCCATCGTGTTGCCCGCGGCTCCAGGTTCGGAGCGCAACTCGACCGGCTTGGCGCCCCAATCCGCGGCGATGGCGCAGGGGGTGCCAGACTCAGTCCGCGTCCGCGGCGGGGTCTGCGCCCGTGAGCAGGAACACGCGAACGTCGCGAGGATGAACACCAGGGGCAAAGGAAGTTTCGCCAGCAAGTCCACGCTCTCCCTTTCCTGTTGATGTTAGCACTCCGAAAACAAATTGCGGCGCCACGCTGTCTACTTCCCAACCTCAAGGCTCATTGTCTTGACAGCAGCGCCGGCCGCCCGCCACGCCTGTATCCGCCACATTCCGCGGTTCTTGCCCCTCGGGCGTCCTCTCTCGTTGGAAGACCTGAATCTCGGCCGGACCCCGAGTTCCCGCGCACCAATTCTCAGTTGCGGCTGGGAGAACTGGATCGTGCGGGAAGGCGGGCCGGCCGGGAGCGCCTTGTTCCCCTTCGGCATAGAAGAATCCGAACCTCACACTCGCCGATGTGCAACTCGAACGCGACGCGCCGGGGTTCGGCTTCATCGAGTCGATTCTGAACGCGACCGATCCGGACCTTTCCGCTTTCCAACAGCGCGGCGGCAAGCTCTTGATGTACTTCGGGTGGGGCGAGGAATAGGATTGAGAAGCCAGTAGCACTTCGGGAGGGATTCCGCGGCCTTGCACTCGTGGTGTGCGGGACCAAGGACCAGACTGAGATTCAACTGGACGTCACGGAAATGCCAGAGCAGCCCCGAAGCGCTGAATCGCGCGGCCGCTCGCGGCGGGCGGGCCACCAGCGTTTGAAGCGCGTCCACGACGGGGAACCAACTCGATTGACAGCTTCTTCGAACTGTAGAGCCGGTCTTTCTCCTTTCATCAAACCAGCGGATTGCGCCAGCGGAGCCGGTTGAACCTACCGAAATCGTTGTCCGTTGAGCAAAGCTCCGCGCCGTGCTCAATGGCCAAAGCCGCGAGATGGGCATCCGATGTGAGATTCCCCCCGGCGCCCAGCGGCGATATCAAATCACGCATCGTTTGCAGGTGGCGCGCCGTTGGATCGGGCACTGTGACCGACGGTTGCCGCAGCCAAGCGTCCACCAGGTCGAATGCCGTACCCACCGTGAGCGGCTTCTGAAAGAGCCCGGTTCGCGTAGTCAGACGGAGGAAAGCCAGGAGGACGATCCAGGGCAACCCGACGGTTTCGGTTCCCGAAATGGCGGATTCCAGCCATGCTTTCGCCTTTCTGTGGTCTGGCGCATCCTGGTTGACTGCGTATAGGAGCAGGTTGACGTTGACAACGATCATTTGCGCACGGCGATCTTCCGGCCCAACTCTTCATCTTCCATGGCGCTGGCGGCTTCTAGAGCCTTGTCCCACCGGAATGCCTGATCGCCCCCCAGCGAATAGGACTTCTGCACAAAGTGGCGCCGCTTGGGTTTCCCCTGTGTCAAGCCGGCCCGCACCGCGGAATTCAGAGCTTCTTTGAAGGAGATCCCACGTTCCCTCATGGCAGCCCGAATGAGAGCTTGAACATCCGGCTCCAATGTAATTGTCGTCCTCATTTTTGCATCATAGCACCGCCTGACATGCTGTCATGATGCCGGCGGAGAGCCGGTTCGAAATGGGACTCTCTTACTCTCGAACCGCCGGAACTCAGGCGCAGGTGGAGGCCTTTGATCCGCACGAACCCTGGGATCCGCCGATGCGATTTTTGAAGAAATACATGCCGGACGCGAAAGGCCCCACGTGGCCATGGGCGATCACGGAGCGCTTCTCGGAGAACAAGGCCAGTTCGTGAAGGGGCCGGAGCGCATGAGGACGCAGGTGACTGCTCGGGCGTCTGAATCTGAAGCCGCCGCCGCGGGTGACGGGGCAGGATCCGTGGCTTTGCCGATAAGCATCCGGACGTGGTGGAAGCAGCTTTCCGCGAAGATTACGGAGTACTGGCGTCGGGTGAATCCATTACCCGGGACAGCTTCCACGAGCGGGCCGGATATGGCTGGCAAAAAGACTACGGGTTGCTCATTCTCTGCTTGCCCGCGTTCGATAAGGCTTAGCAAGGGAGGCCGCAATGCAAGTTCAGTCTCAGGATCTGTCGTTCCGCCGGTTTCAACCGCCGCAGCAGCCCGCGGTGAACCGCCAACAGAGCGTTTCCGCCCAAAGGCAGGAGGCACTCCAACTCACCCTCACCACCGCTGAAGGCGACCGCGTGACGCTTTCGGCCGAAGCGCTTAACGCGCTGAGCGCCACAAGTGATTCCACCTCGGCCGGTTATAGCGCGGCCAGCCAATCAAAGATCTCGGTGACGGTGGAAGGCAGCCTCAACAAAGACGAGTTGGACGATATCCGCCGTGTGGCGCAAGCGCTCGCCAAGTCGGTGGACCAGGCCAGGCAGGGCCACTTCGGACAAGCGGCGCGGATCATCGCCCGCGCTGCCGCCAGGGAAGACACCGTTGCTCAACTTCAGTTCCACTACCAGTCTTCGCGGCAACTGAGCTACGTGCAGCGCGCCTATCTTCAGTAAGCCGCGGGCATCCTGGACAGGGGAGAAAGCCCCCCCTTTTCTCCCTGAGAAACGTGGTATAGGATGTCTCCCTTAAGGAGTTCGTCCTTGAAATCACGTCTATTCCTTCTTCTCGCCCTCCTCACGGGTCTACTTTCTTCCTGTTCCTCCGGACCGGAGCCGCCCGCCAAAGGAACCCCGGCTTTTTACTGGTCCGCCGCCAAGGAGTCCTTCAATGCCGGCGACTACACTCGCACCGTCGACAATCTTTCGAAGCTGACCACTTCGGAAAATGAATTCCGAAAACACGCGCAACCCTGGCGGTTGATTCTGCTCGCCGGGCTTGTGAAAGGAAACACCGAACTCGCCGACCAGTACGAAACCGGCGCGCGCACGAACAAGGCGAATCCCGCTCCGTTCCGCATGCAGACCTCGACGTTGCGCTCGGAAGCGGGACGCCAGGCCATGGAGTTCGTGGAATCATTCATGGCGTTCCAAAAGGCCAACCCGTCCGGAGATGTGGAGTTCGCCTTTCCCTAT
This sequence comes from Bryobacterales bacterium, assembly GCA_020847895.1. Taxonomy (GTDB): domain Bacteria; phylum Acidobacteriota; class Terriglobia; order Bryobacterales; family Bryobacteraceae; genus CADEFT01. The sequence goes on along the minus strand of JADLBG010000068.1, from coordinate 6,642 downwards.
CCGCCGGTAGGCACCTCCAAGGCCCCGCCGAGCAAGATCGCCGGCGGGATCCTACCCTCTCAGAGTGAAGCCGACAGTCTCCGCGCCATGGGCACGCAGCGCGCCGTCCTGCTCGCCGTCTGCGACGCTCTCGGCAACGGTGACGACGCCGTAAAAACGCAGGAGGCCATGGCCAAGATTCCGCTCACCGTGCCGCGGGCCACGTTCCTGCTGGCGATGTCGGAATTCCTGAACGACCAGGCCGACCTCTTCGGCAAGCGCAAGCTCGACGTCCCGGACCGGGAGAAAATCTTCCGCACCAAGGCGCTCGATGCGCTGCAAGGCTTGCCGGATTCCAAGGAGTTGAAGGACCTTCGCAAGAAGATCGAAGGGGCTTCGAAGAAAAGCTGACCCGCTCCCTGGTTGCCCCTCCCGATTCGGGGAACTGCCCAAAATGACGACTCAACAGTACGTCGAACGATATAAGAACCTCTCCGTGGATCTTGGCGCCGGCGGAATGGTGACGGCTTGCGTGGAAGACTATCAGAATCCCGGGCCGAACTGGCATGTGAAGTACGATCAGGCGGATCCGCCCTACGACCCCAAAGATCCGGGAAAGCTGAAGCTGGCGCTGCAAGCCCCCGGCGCGAGTAAGACGTTCGCGCACTATCTCCACTGGAGTAAGATGCAAGGCTTGGCCGCGGATACTCAAACCAAGAGGGAGATCGCCGCGGTCCACCGGGGCGCCGGCTCGCCGGAACAGATCGCGGCGGTGCTGAAACTCGCCTGGCTGAATCCCAAGACCAGCGGGCTCAGCGGGACGGGTTCGCCTCGCGACCAGATCATGGAGTATGTACGGAAATGGATCGGACTCTACTGCACGGGGTTTGTCGGCAACTTCACCCAGAGAGTCCTGCTGAAGACTCTCGGGCCGGAAAACGCCATTGAGCTATACCAGAGGCAACTCAAGGGGCGGACCAGCCAGCAAAGCGTGCAGGCGAATGACATCCTCGTTTGGACGAACTTCGGACACATCGCAATCATAGACAGCGTGATTAAGCTACCCAATGCGGGCGCGGACGAGCCGTCCGTGGTCTATGACGTGTGCGAGTCGAGCCTGGATCGGCCTCAGTATAACGGCCTGACCGGGACGCCAAATTTCTATCGCATTCAATCGGTGGAGCAGGATTCGAAAGGCCATGTCTTCACGGTGCTGCGCGGGAAGAGCGACGTCAAGACGAAGGTTTATATAGTCGCGCCATGATTGCGCGGCGCGTTCCATAGACTTAACCAATACGCCGCTTGTATTTGTGGTGTAATGCCTTTACCACTGGAGGGCTTACTCTACATGAAGCGACTTACTCTAAGCGCGTTCTTCCTCGGCCTGCTTGGCATCGGCTGGTTCGCCGGCGCAGGCATTCCTTCCCGCGCGGCTTCGGCCGGCATCAGCGGGAACGGGAAGATGCGCTTCCGCGTGCTCTACACGGCGTCCCACCTGCCGCCGGAGGCCCAAGCCGTCATCAAGTCCGCTCACGGCGGATTCGCCGTGGACCGCCGGCCTGGAAAAGGCGAGACGTACTTCTCGCTCAAGGGGGCGGGCATCATCCAGATCAGCGCCGACCTGAAGAACACGCGCATGCTGCCCACGGCGGCGGAGATGAAGGACACGAACCTCCACAACTCGTTGCTGTGGCTTGCCAAGGACGGCACTCCTTATCTGGCCTTCCCCGGCAATGAAGCGGGCGCCGTGTTCACCACGACGATTGACGGGCACATGGTGGATGCCCTCCGGCCGCCCGATGGAAACAGCGACCTCGGCAGCCCCATCGCCAACGACTACTTCCGCGGACGCGGCAACTTCATCCCCACGGACGTGGAGCAGCTTGACGGGCTGTACTACATCACCACCGGTTATTCCAATCTCGACTTCGTGCTCACCGCGCGCATTCTCTCCACCAGCCCCTTCCGCACGTCCTGGTACGATCTCGCCTTCGGCGGGCGCGGCTCCGGCGCCGGACAGTTCGGCACGGGCCACGGCATCACGATCCCGCCGGGGACCACGCGCATCGATGTCGCCGACCGCCCCAACGCGGAGATCGACCGCTTCACGCGCCACGGCCAGTATCTCTCGACGCTGAGGACGCCTCTCGGCTCGCTTCCGTGCGACACGTTTTTTCTGGGGAATTACATGGTGGTGGGAGCGCTCGACGGGCCGGACCGCAGGAAGGGCGCCCCCATCTACATCTACGAGAACGACAAGCTGATTTCCACGGTGATGCCGAAAGAGGACCTCGGCCTCACCAACTTCACCCACATCCACAACGCCGTGATGCGCGAGATCAACGGCAAGTACTACCTGATTGCACAAGCCTGGAACCCCGGCGATTTCGCCATCCTCGAGCAGGCGACTGACTAACCACGATGCAGAGCCGGAAATCCAAAATCGCCCTCATCGCTCTCTGCGCCGCGACGCTTCTCTTCCTCGCTCTGCACGGAACACCGCCCGGTCCGCTCCAGGCCCAAGCGGCGCCCGCGGGCAACGCCGCCAGTTTCCGGATCGTGTTCGGCGAAAAGCAGGAGCGGCCCAAGGACTACTCCGGTTCTCTTTCGCTGACGGAAGGCAAGGTCGTCGCCATGACACCCTGGCGGTTCTTCGGCGGCGACGCCCTCACCGGTCCGGCGCAATGGGCACTGCACCTCAAGCTGGCCAACTTCGAAAATCAGCCCGACCGTCCACGCCCCCTCAGCACACCTGGTCCCGTGGAAAACGTCGTTCCCGCGGGCATCAACGTCACCGTGGAGGCTCCGGATACCGCCACCGTGCGCGTCCGCACGGCGCAGGGACAGTTCGAATTTCCCCTGCGCAGCCTTTCCACCGGCTCCGTCCAGTGGTTTGAGAACGCTGATGTCCGGGTGCAGCAGACGCCTTCCACGGAGCGGATTTCTTCCGCCGGCACGGAAGAGCACGATTACCCCTCGCTCACCATCACGCGCAAGGGTGTCACGTGGATCATCTGGCAGGCCTACCAGAACAACGGCGATCACGTCTATGCGCGATACTCGACCGCCACTGGCTGGTCGCAGCCGTTCCAACTCACCGCGCAGAAGGGCGATGTCTATCAGAGCGCCATCGCTGAAGATGCGCGCGGCCGCATCTGGGCCGTGTGGCCGGAGCGCAAAGGCCGGGATTGGGATCTGTACGCGCGCACCTTCGACGGAAGCGCGTGGTCGTCTCAGCAGAAACTCACGTCCTCGAACCACCCGAATGCCTTCCACCGTCTGCTGGCCGATGGCGCCGGCACGCTGCACCTCGTCTGGATCGGCCACGAGAACGGCCAGTCGCACGTCTTCTACAGCAAGTTGACCGGCGAGAATTGGTCCGCGCCGCGCGAGATCAGCGGGCCCAGCGCCTGGGCGCCGGATGCCGCCGCTGATTCGAAGGGCAACCTCTACGTCGCCTGGGATAGCTATCGCACCGGCAACTACGACATCTTTCTGCGCCGGATCGCGGCGGACGGCACGCTGGGGGAGATCCAGCAGGTAACGCACTCCCCGCGCTTTCAGGCGCACGCCTCCGTGGCGGTGGACAGGCAGGACCGGCCGTGGCTCGCCTGGGATGAATCAGGCGCGAACTGGGGTAAGGATTGGAACCGCGACGACGTCTGGCGCGGTACGACGCTTTATTCCGGCCGGCAGAGCCGCGTTGCGGTGCTGGACAACGGCCAATGGAAAGAGCCCGCCGATATCATGGCGGCGGTCCCCGACCGGTATAACCGCTACATCCAGATGCCCAAACTCACCGTGGATACCTCGGGCCGTGTGTGGGCGGCGCTGCAAGTGCGGACTTCCTGCGGCAACAATCGCAGCGACTTCTGGGCCGCCAACGGGCACTGGGAGTGGTTCCTCACAAGTCTCGAAGGCGGCCGCTGGACCCCGGCATCGCCCATTCCGGAAACCGGTTCTCGCAACGAAGCGCCGTTTGCGATGTATCCTTCATCTGCCGGGCCGTGGATGGTTTGGGCCGGCGACAACCGTCCGATGGCGGGTCCGGCCCAGCAGGCCCGCCATCCGTCGTTCTATGAAGTGGACGCCGCCTCGATGCGCAACCCGGCGGCGGCGGCGGCTCCGCTGCTGGCTGAATTCAGAGAATCGCCCGGCGCGGCGGCGGTCTATCCCACCACGGAAGCGGCCGATGTGGAGCGGATGCGCAATTATCGGACGACGGTGGACGGCGCCACGTATCAGATCGTGCGCGGCGATTTCCACCGCCACACGGAGATCTCCACTGACGGCGCGGGCGACGGTTCGATCGACGATTACTTCCGCTACATGCTCGATGCCGCGGCCATGGACACCGGAATCATCACGGACCACAACGCGGGCAACGACAACGAGTACACGTGGTGGCGCACCGAAAAGGCGCACGACCTCTACTTCATTCCCCAGCGCTACACGCCGCTGTTCGGTTACGAGCGCAGCGTCCCATTCCCCAACGGCCACCGCAACGTCGTCTTCGCGCAGCGCGGCGTGCGCACGCTCCCCATCTCGCGCGATGAGCAGCAGGGGCGCGTGAACACGGGACCCATCCTCTACCCCTATCTGAAGCAGCATCGCGGCATCTGCATGCTCCACTCGCTCGCCACCGATCAGGGCAGCGACTACCGCGACAACGATCCCGAGGTGGAGCCTCTCGTCGAAATCTACCAGGGCTATCACGCCAACTATGAATACGAAGGCGCGCCGCGGTCGGAAACCGCCGGCTACGTCGCTACCGCCCACGGCAAGTTTCAGCCCTCGGGCTTTTACTGGAACGCGCTCGCCAAGGGCTACAAACTGGGGGTGGAATCGAGTTCGGACCACATCTCCACGCATTCTTCCTACACGCTCATCTACACGCCGGACACGAAGAGGGAATCCATTGTCGAAAGCATGCGCCGCCGGCACGCCTACGGCGCCACGGACAACATTCTCATCGACTACACCGCCGCCTCCGGCAACCGCACCTACATGATGGGCGATTCCTTTTCCGCATCGAGCGCGCCGAAACTTTCGGTGAAGGTCACCGGCACTTACCGGATCGCGAAGGTGGAACTGATCAAGAACGGCAAGTTCGTCTTTCTCACCGAACCCCAGGGCAACACGGCCCAGTTCACGTTCGTGGACAACAGCCCCGGCAAAGGCGCGGCGTGGTATTACGTCCGCGTTCTTCAGTTGGATCGCAACATGGCGTGGTCGAGCCCCATCTGGGTGAACTACGGAAACTGACGCACAGTGGATGCATGGGCGCGCCACTTGCCCCGATCGCCTGCCCCAACTACCATTTCATTCATGCAAAGGCGTGAATTCTTCACCAGCATGATCGCGGGATTGGCCGTCACGGCTCTCGAGCCGGCGCCCGCGCAGCAATCCTCTTCCCCTTTCCTCGAGCGCGCGCAACCCGGCGCTCCGCATAAGGGTAAGGTCCTGGCCGCCATTCAACCGCATTCCGACGACGTCGCCCTGCTGTGCGGAGGCACGGTCGCCAAGCTCATCCGCGAAGGCTACACGGGTTACATGATCCGGGCCACGAACGACGACATGGGGGACGACGTGGGCGAGCCCGGCACCGTCGGCGAGAACGTGCTGCGCAATGAAGCCGAGGTGGCGAAGCAGGCCCGCGTGCTCGGCCTGGAGCGCGATTTCGCTCTCAATTACAACAACCACCGCATGAGCGACATCTCGCGGAATGAACTGATCTGCCGCCTCATCTTTCTTTTCCGCTATCTGAAGGTGGACACCGTTTTCTGCTACGACCCCTGGGCGCACGACGAAGAAAATCCCGACCATTACGTCCTCGGCCACTGCGTCGAAGCCGCCTGCTGGATGGCCGGCCGCGTTCACGACTACCCCGAACAGATCGCCGCCGGCTTCCCCGCGCGCGCCGTCAAGGAGAAGTACTATTACGCCCGCCATCCCACCATCACCCGCGTGGTCGATATCACGGGCACGGTGGATAAAAAAATTGACGCCAACGTTTGCAACGTCGCCAAGGGTCCCGGCGGCCATCACGGCTCGAAACTCCGCGCCGAACTCGCCCGCCAGGGACGCAAACTTCCCCTGCTCGGCGACGACGACACCACCGCCGACCGCAACTATATCCGGGAATTCGTCCTCGCGCGGAATCGCGAGTTCGGCAAGCAGTATGGCGTGGAATACGCGGAGGTGTTCCACTATATCGGCGGTCCCTTCACCAACCGGGTGGAGGACTACGTGCGGCAGCACGCGGTTCCGCTGCGGTGAACCTGACAAATGGCTAAAGCCCTCGGCATCACGCAGGACAGCGTCTCCTGGCTGGAGAAACGCAGCGACCTGCTGCTCTCCACTTTGCGTAAGACCATCGAGGCCATGGGGGGCAGCCTGTCCCTGATCGCTGAATTTCCGGATCGTGCCCCGGTCGTCCTCTCGGGTATCACCGAAGAGGGGAAAGCTGAACTATCCGGCAAGGCCCGTAAACCTGTCGCGGGGAAACATACATAGAGCATCTCCGCTGTCCCGCGCGGAGAGTGGCGGCCCGGGGGTGCGCTTGTGCTCAAAGCCCTCGAAGCGACAACATGGTAAGGTATGGCTCAACCGCTTAATAAGTACAGTTCCCGCATCACCCAACCCAAGTCGCAAGGCGCATCG
>JADLBG010000067.1 GCA_020847895.1 Bryobacterales bacterium | reverse complement strand
GTCCCCAATCCTCCCCCAAGCGACAGCGAACCCACGTCCCCCATGAATACTTCCGCCGGATGCGCGTTGTACCACAGGAACGCCAGCGACGCCCCCGTCATCGCCCCGCAGAACACCGTCAGTTCGCTCGCGCCCGGCAGGCGCGACAGATCCAGGTACGTGGCGAACTGCGCGTGCCCGCTCAGGTACGTCAGCACCGTCATCGCCCCGGACGCGATGATCATCAGCCCGATCGCCAGCCCGTCCAATCCGTCCGCCAGATTCACCCCGTTCGCCGCCCCCACCAGCACCGTCTCCAGGAAAAGGAAATAAAACACGAATGCGACCGGATATGTCCAGGGACTCCCCAGCATCGAGTTGATCAGCAGATTCGGCCGTTAGGACTTCACGAACGGAATATTCATCTCGGTGGAATACATCCCCTTGGCGTGCAGCACCAACAGAAATATCCCCACGATCAGCGCCGCCAGCACCTGAAGCAGAAACTTGCCCCGCGCCGTCAGCCCGAGGTTCCGCATCCGCTTCATCTTCGTGTAATCGTCGTAGAAGCCGATTGACCCGAAACTCAGCAACCCGAACAGCGCCACCCACACGTACGGATTCCTCAGGTTGGTGAACAGCAGCGTCGGCGCCACGATCGACACTACAATCAGCAGTCCGCCCATTGTCGGCGTTCCCGCTTTCTTCTGATGCGACTTCGGCCCGTCCTCCCGTATATGCTGCCCAATTTGAAAATCCCGCAGCTTGCGGATCAGCACCGGACCAAGCAGGATGCCCAGCGCCAGCGCCGTCAGACTCGCCAGCGCCGTGCGGAACGTGGCGTAGCCGAACAACCGGAATACGCTGATATTGGGAAACAGCTTTTCAAAAAACAGCCAGTAAAGCATCGCTTACCCCAACGCCCTTTCGAGCGCAAGTTCCACACGTGTTCCGCGCGAACCCTTCCATAGGATGACATCCCCTTCGCGCGCCATCCCCTTCACAAATTCGCCCGCCTCCGCCGGATCTTCAAAAAAATGCGCGGCGCCGGCGGGAAGGCCCGATTCCACCGCGGCCGTCACGGCATGCCTGGCCGCGCCGCGAATTCCAACAAGCACGTTCATCCCGCTCTTCGCGGCATAGCGTCCAATCTCCCGGTGCAAATGCTCGGACCACGCCCCCAACTCCAGCATCTCTCCCAACACCGCGATGCGCCGCCCCGCCGGCGTGTCCGCCAGCAGGTCCAACATCGCCCGCGCCGCGTCCGGATTCGAGTTGTAGCAGTCGTTGATGTGCAGAATTCCGTTTTTCTCTATCCGCTTCCCCCGCATCGCCCCGGGCTCGATCGCCTTCACCACGTCTACAACTTCCTCCGGTCCGATTCCGTACACCGACGCCACCGCGATTCCCGCAAGCAGGTTCGAAACACCGTGACGGCCCGCCAGCGGGCTTTCCAACTCGACGCCGCCGGCGCGAAAACGCACCCCATCGAGAGAATACCGCACCTGTTCGGCGCGCACTTCCGCATCCTCCGTAAGTCCGTACGTCACCACGCGCCCCTTGCAGCGTTCCCCGAACCGCGCCACGCGCCTGTCGTCGGCGTTCAGCACCGCCACTCCGTCCGCCGGCAGCGCCTCGATCAACTCGCGCTTTGCCGCCGCCACTCCTTCCACGGAATCGAAGTTCTCCACGTGCGCGTATCCCACATTCGTCACCACACCCACGCGCGGCTTCGCGATCCGCGCCAGCGCCGCGATCTCCCCGCCGTGGTTCATCCCCATCTCCACCACCACGGCCGCGCTCTCCGCGTTCAGCCGCAGCAGCGTCAACGGCACTCCGATGTGGTTATTCAAATTTCCCACGGTCTTTCCCACAACCATCCGCACACCCAGCATCGCCGCGATCACGTCCTTCGTGGTCGTTTTCCCGGCGCTGCCCGTCACTCCAATCACGTCCTTTCCCCATTGCTCGCGCGCCCATGAACCGAGCGCCTCCAATGCCCGCTGCGCATCCTCCACCGCCAGCAGCGTCCATCCGGCCGGAACCTCGGGCGGCACGCGATCCACCACCGCCGCCGACGCCCCTTTCGCGAACACCTCTCCCAAATAGGCGTGCCCGTCGTGATTCGGACCGCGCAACGCAAAAAACAGGTCTCCCCGCTCCAGCGTCCGCGAATCCACGCTCCAACCCGTGATCTCGCCGCTCGCCGCCGGAAGCGCCACGCCGAGCGCCCCGGCGATCGTACTGACAGTAAACTTCATCCCTGCTTCCGGTAGCCGAACTCCCGCAACACCTCCCGGGCCTTCTCCCGATCGTCGAACCCTATCGTTTGGTCCCGCAAAACCTGGTGCGTTTCGTGTCCCTTTCCCGCAAGCAGGATCAGGTCTCCCGGCCGCGCCTCTTTCACCGCGAGACGGATGGCGCGCGTCCGGTCGGCTTCCACCAGATGGGACGTGTCATACCGGCGCAACCCCACCAGCGCGTCATTGATGATGTTCAGCGGATCCTCCGAACGCGGATTGTCCGACGTCAATACCACGAAGTCGCTCAATTCGCCCGCCGCCATGCCCATCAATGGACGCTTCGTCCGGTCGCGGTCCCCGCCGCAGCCGAACACCGTGATCACCCGCTTCGGCTTCAAACTGCGCGCCACGCGGATTGCGTTCTTCAACGCATCCGGCGTGTGCGCATAGTCCACCACAAAGAGGAACGGCTGGCCTTCGTCCACACGCTCGAAGCGGCCCGCCACTGCCTCGCATTCCGCAATTCCCGCTGCAATCATTTCCAGTTCCAATCCGTATGAAATTCCCGCTCCGCACGCGGCCAGCATGTTGTACACGTTCACCTCGCCCACCAGCGACGACCGCACCACCGCCTCCGCCCCTCCATACCGCATGGTGAACCGCAACCCGCCGAATCCGAGTTCCACATCTGCGGCCCGCAGCGCCGCGCCGGCGCCGAATCCGTACGTGAGAACCTTCGTCCCCTCCCCCGGCGCCAGCCGCCGGCCGTATTCGTCATCGGCGTTGATCACCGCCCATGTCGGAGCCGCTGCCCCGTTGGCGAAAAACAGCATCCGCTTCGCCTCGAAGTAATCTTCCATCGAAGCGTGGAAGTCCAGGTGATCCTGGCTCAGATTTGTAAACACCGCCGTGTGAAATTCGAGCGCGTACACCCGGCCCAACGCCAGGCCGTGCGAGGAAACCTCCATCGTCACGTGCGTCCCGCCCTTGGCGCGCAACTGCTCGAACAACCGGTAAAGATCAAGCGACTCAGGCGTCGTATTCACCGCCTTGAACCGCTCCCCGGCCACCCGGTTCCCGATCGTTCCGAGCACCGCGCTCACCTTTCCGGCATGCCGCAGCACGGCATCAATGAGGTAGGTAACCGTCGTCTTCCCGTTCGTGCCCGTGACACCCGTCAGCTTCAAGTCCCGCTCCGGCGCTCCATAAAAATTCCGGCACGCCGCCGCCAGCGCCCGCCTCCCGTGCTCCACCTGAATCCACGGCATCGCCTCCCCGGCCAGTTCCGGCAGTTCGCTCACCACCGCCAGTGCTCCGCCCTCCATCGCCTGCCGCGCGTACCGCCGCCCGTCGTCCTTGGACCCGGAAAACGCGAAAAACAGATAATCAGGATTGATTTTCCTGGAATCATATTCCAGCCCTGACACCGGACGGTCCCGCACCTCCGCCGGGATTCCGGTGCGCATCGGCACACCCGCAAGCACCGCTCTCGTGTCCATATCAGCGCCTGAACTCCACCACGACGTGTTCCCCCGGACGCAGCAGCGCCCCCGGCGGCGGATTTTGCGCCCGCGCCAGCCCCGACCCCCTCGCGTCCACCGCGATCCCCGCCGGAACCGTCGCGTTCAGCACGTCGCGCATGGTCTTCCCCAACAGGTTCGGAACCCTCGGCCCGTCTCCCGGAAACGAGGCCATCTGCAACTGCGCGGCCGCCACGGGAACCGCCGTGGGAGCCGCCGCGGCATCCGCCACGGCCCCTTCCGGAATCGGGCTCGGCGGCGCGTTCGCGGCATCGTTGTCGTCCTCGCCCGGCGCGCCCGCCGGCAATCCCCTGGCAATCTGCACATCGTCGATCCGGTTCTTCGGGACATCGAGAATTCGCAGCGCCACCGCCGCCACCTCCCGGAACACCGGGGCCGCCACCGTTCCGCCCCAGTCCGGTGAGCCGTTCATCGTTACCGCCACCACGATCCTCGGATCGCTCATCGGAGCCATTCCCATGAACGACGCGTTGTACTTGTGCGTGTACGTCTTTGCCTGAAAATCGTATACCTGCGCTGATCCCGTCTTTCCCGCAACGGTGTATCCCGGAATCCGCGCCCGCGTTCCCGTGCCCCCCGGCAGCACCACGCCGTGCATCATGTCCCTCATCTTCGCGGCATTCAAGGCATTGATCACCCGCACTGCCGGAGCAACCGGCTCGATCTCGACCGGGTCCCCCGGGCGCTGCCGCCGCAGCACGATGCGCGGCTTCACCAGTAAGCCGTTGTTGGCCACCACCGAGCAGGCTTGCGCCAGTTGCAGAGTCGTCACCGTCAGTTCGTGGCCCATCGGTACCGATCCGATAGACGTCTTCCCCCACTTGCGCGGTTCAAACACCTGCCCCGGAGATTCCGCCGGCAGCGGAATCCCTACCCGCTTGCCGAATCCGAAACGGGTGATGTACTCGTACAGGTTCTTCACCCCCACCTGCATCCCGATCTGGATAGCCCCGACATTCGACGAATGGGCCAGCACTTCGCGCATCGGAATCACACCCAGTCCCGCGTGTGAATCGTGGATCACCCGCCCGTAGAGGCTCATCACCCCGCCCATGCAATTGATGGGCGATTCCGGCCCCAACCGCGTCGTCTCCAGCGCCGCGGATAACGTCACCACCTTGAACACGGACCCGGGCTCGAAAGGAGCCGCAATCGCCAGGTTCAGCCGCGCCGCCATGTCATCCCTGCTCGACGGCGCTTCGTTGGGGTCGAACGACGGATAGCTCGTCATCGCCAGTATGTCGCCGTTGCGCGGATTCATCACCACCACGCTGCCCGTCTTGCAGCGGCACGTCCCCATCGCCTTGCGCAACTCGCGCTCCGCCACATATTGGATGCGTTCGTCAATGGTCAGCGTGATGTCCTTCCCGGGCTGCGGCTTCGATTCCACAATCGATTCATACCCCCGGTTCGTGACATCTTTCATCATTCGAACCGTACCGGGAATCCCTTCCAACTCCTCTTGAAGCCCCAGCTCGATGCCGCCGTTGCCCCGCTCCTCGCTGTCCACGCCGCCCAGAATGTGCGCCGCCAGCGTTCCCTTCGGATAAGTGCGCACCGTCTCGTCGCGAAACTCCACCCCGCTCAACTTCAGCATCGCCACCCGCTCGGCTTCTTCGGTGCCGATGCGGTGCTTGATCCACATGAACCCTTTGCCGCTGGAGGCGTACACCCGCAACCGCTCGAGCAGGTCCTTCTCATCCAGGTTCAGCACGCGCGCCAGCACCTCCGCCGTCAGAGGCAGGTCCGGCATGTGCTGCGGGTTCGCCACCACGCTCTTCAGCGTCGTGCTCATCGCCAGCGCTTCCTCATTCCGGTCAAGGATGGACCCGCGCGGCGCGGGCGCCTCCATTACCTTTTCCTGCTGGTTTTGCGCCAGCTTGACGTATTCGTTGTGAGACAGGATTTGGAGATGAAACAACCGCAGAAGGATAAGAAAGCACCAGCCCAGCGCGAAGCGCGCCAGCTTGCGCAGCCGCCTCGCGGCGGCCCCGTCGATCGGAGGCTCCGGATTACCCCCGAAATTTCGATTGCCCGGTGGTCTCTGCATGGCTGCCTTCCTGGCCAGGACGGCCGGCCGGTGGGGGAATCCCGGCTGACTTTGTTCTTATTCGCGTACGGCGGCGGAAACTGGCGCCGGAGCAGCGGTCGCCGGCGCCGGCTCCACCGCGGCCGGCTTCACTTCCCGCCGCATCGCCATCACGGGCCCGCTTTGCTCGTCGAGGTGAATCACTCGCCCCGGATCGGGATCCACGAATTCCTGCAGCTTGGCTAATTCCGCCAGCCGCTCCGGGCTGAGCAACTTCGCCTCGTCCAGCTCCAACTCGGCGTTCAACGCCTGCAGCCGCTTGTTTTCCTTCTTCAACTCTTCTATCTGATAGCCCGCCATATGACGGTAGGCGCTCGGCAGCAGCAGCCCGATCAGCAGAACCGCCGATGCGCTCGCCCCGCCGATCATCTTCCAGCACACCCTCGGCGCCTGCGGGTCCACTTCCCGGATCACCCGGCTGTTGTCGATTCTCTTGACATGAAAGCTCACGTCTTCATTCGGAAACGGACGCAGGCGGGTATCCGTCACCTTCGCCGGACGCACCTCCGTCCAGCGCGCTTCCACTTGTGCGCCGCCCTTCCCCAACAGGCGGTCATACAGAGTCGTCAGTGTTGCTGCCATGAGATATCCCTCTCTCCCGTCGCTAAGTCATCTCCACCGCGCGCAGTTTCGCGCTTCGCGCAGCCGGATTCTCCAGCACTTCCTTCTCCGTCGGTTTTACGACGTGCTTCGTCAAGATTTGCGCCCGGCCTTCCCTGGCCAACCGTTGAAACCCATGCTTGACTGCGCGGTCCTCCGTCGACATGAACGTGATCACCACCATCCGTCCGCCCGCGGACACCAACCTCGGTCCTGACTCCAGTAGCGCTTCCAACTCCTCCTGCTCCCTGTTCACCGCAATTCGCAATGCCATAAAGGTGAGGGTCGCGGGGTGCAGCCGCCCCGTCCTTGGCACGGCCTCCTCGATCACACGCGCCAAATGCAGCGTGCTTCGAATCGGCCGTGCCCGGACGATTGCTCTGGCTATTC
>JADLBG010000066.1 GCA_020847895.1 Bryobacterales bacterium | reverse complement strand
CTCATCCGTTCCATCCACAGTTGGTCCGCCAACCTCATGATCCTCGCCGCCTTCATCCACATGTTCAGCGTCGTCTTCCTCCATGCCTATCGCCGCCCCCGCGAAATCACCTGGTTCAGCGGCATCAGCCTGCTCGGACTCGCCTTGGCCTTCGGCTTCAGCGGATACCTCCTTCCCTGGAACAAGATCTCCTACTTCGCCACCAAGGTCGGCACCGACATGGCAGCCTACATCCCCTTTGCCGGTGCGGCCGTCTCGCGCTTCCTCCGCGGCGGGGACGAGGTCGGAGGTGCCACCCTCACCCGCTTCTTCGGCTTCCACGTCGCCGTCCTCCCCGGACTCACCACCTTGATGCTCCTCCTCCACCTCGGCCTCGTCCAGAAACACGGCATGAGCACTCCACCCTGGATCCGTCCGAACAGCATCCGCCAGATGCCTTTCTTTCCCAATTTCTTCCTCCGCGAACTCATGGCCTGGTACGCCGCTCTCGGCGTCCTCGGAGCCCTCGCCGCCATCTTCCCCTGGGAACTCGGCGAAAAAGCCGACCCCTTCGCCGCCGCCCCCGCCGGCATCCGCCCCGAATGGTACTTCCTCGCCCCCTTCTACACCCTTAAACTCATTCCCAGCCACATCCTGTTCCTCGACGGGGAACTCGCCGGCATTCTCGGATTCTCCCTCCTCGCCCTCTGGTGGGTCACTCTTCCTTTCTGGGCCGTGAGCCGCGAAGGCATCCTTCGCGTGCGGTTCGTTACCGGAGCCGGCGTCGCCCTCATTGCCTACCTCGCCACATTCTCCATCCTGGGTTATTACCTATGACAACGAAATGGATCTGGCTCCCCCTCCTCGCCATCGCCGCCTTCGCCAAGGACAGTTGTCTCGAATGTCATTCCGTCATGGCCGATAACCTCCAGAAGCCGGCCCAACTGTTTCCCAAGGACGTCCACTCCCAGCACGGCTTCCGCTGCAACGATTGCCACGGCGGCGACCCGAACCTCGACGACCCCGAAGCATCCATGAACCGCGCCAAAGGCTTCCTCGGCAAAGTGCCCCGCGCCGCCATCCCCAAACTCTGCGCCCGCTGCCACTCCGACCCCGTCCTCATGCACAAGTACCGCCCCCAGCAGCGCGTCGATCAACTCGCCCTCTATCAGACCAGCGTTCATGGCAAGCGCCTCGCCGCCGGAGATACCGCCGTCGCCACCTGCATCGATTGCCACGGTGTGCACGATATCCGCGAGGTCCGCGACTCCCTCTCCCCCGTCTATCCTCTCCGCCTCCCCGCCACCTGCGCCCGCTGCCATGCCGACCCCAAACACATGGCCCCCTACAAAATCCCCACCACCCAGTACGCCGACTACCAGACCAGCGTCCACTGGGAAGCCCTATCCAAGGGAGGCGACCTCTCCGCCCCCACCTGCGCCACCTGCCATGGCAACCACGGAGCCGGCCCTCCCCAGGTCAGTTCCGTCGCCGACATCTGCGGTACCTGTCACGTCAGCTTTGAACAACTCTTCAACAAGAGCCCACACCAGCCCGCCTTTGCCGCCTCCGGTGTCGGCGGATGCGTCGTCTGCCACGGCAACCATGCCATCCACCGCCCCTCCAGCGCCATGCTCGCCGGCCCCTCCTCCGTCTGCTCCCAGTGCCACACCGAGGATACGCCCGAGGCCAGGTCCGGAGCCGAAATGGCAGGCCTCATCCGCAAGCTCAGCGACTCCATCCAGGCTTCCGACGGCATCCTCGAACGCGCCCGCCGCTCCGGCATGGAAGTCTCCGAGGCTCAACTTCGCGAAGTGGACGCCAAGGAGAACCTCATCAAGTCGCGCCTCGCCGTCCACGCCTTCAATGTGCAGGCCGTTCGCAAACCCGTCGATGCCGGCCTCGCCATCACCGCCGAAACCTGGCGCGATGGCGAGAACGCCCTCAGAGAGCGCGATAGGCGTAGGATAGGACTGGGAGTGTCCCTGGTGGCGATCATGCTCACGATGTCCGGACTTTGGATCGCAATCCGTACCATCGAGTCTCTGAAGAAGAACTCCCCGGATGCGAAATCCACCTAACCCCTAATGCAAGGAGCAACTTTGAAAATGAGATTAACTGTTCTGTTCGCAATCCTCTTGGCCGGCGCTCCGCTCGCCTTCGGCGGCGCGGCGGAGGGCAAAGACCTTTTCGCCAAGAGATGCAAAGCCTGCCATGGACCCGAAGGCCAGGGTAACCCGGGGATAGCGAAGATGCTGAAAGTAACCTTCGTCCACCTCGGCTCCAAGGAAGTACAATCCAAGTCCGACGCCGATCTCAAGAAGATCATCACCGAGGGTACCGGCAAAATGAAGCCCGTCACCGGCCTCTCCGCCGCCCAGGTCAGCGACGTGATCGCCTTTGTCCGAACCCTGAAACCCTAATCTTACATAATCGGGAATTCTACTCTACGCGCCCCGGTTTCCCTGGGGCGCTTAAAGCCATTTGCCTCGTCAGTCTCCGCGCGCAACCGGTCTCCCTCATCCCCCGCCGAAACTCAACGGAACCCCTTCCACAGGAAGAGATCCGTTTCGGTTCTCTTAATCTGAACATAGAACAGCCGCCGCGCATCCGCCGAGATCGCGCAGCCGCCGTTCAGTATCCCTTCCGCTCCCAAACCGGCCATCCGGATTACGCGCTGGTCGCTGAAGCGGAACAACTTGAGATAGTGTCTTCGCTCCGAAAAACGAGTCCCCTCACTCGCCAGAAAGTAAATTCCCTCGCGCCGGACGGTCCAGTTTCGGGAGTTCTCCCACTGCAAGTCCTTCAACGCCAGCTTTTCTTCACCGCCGTTCACCGGAATACTCCATAGCCCGCCGACCGCCCGGCGGCTGTAGTAAAGCGTCTTGCCGTCAGGGGATTCCTCCGCGTCCGAGCCGCCCTTCCTCGTCACTTGAATCGCGGAACCGCCGCCCGCTCGAACCTTCCAGATCTGCAACATCCCCGAACGGTCGGAGCCGAAATAGATCCACTTGCCGTCCCCTGACCAACTCGGACGTGAATTATGTTGCGGTCCCCGAGTCAACGCCCTCGGCCTGCCTCCGCTCGCATCCACAACGTACACGTCATATACGCCGAAAGAGTTGCGCGCCCGGTGGTCGTAAGCGATCAACCTCCCGTCAGGCGACCATCTCGGGCTCCCCGAATACTGGCCGTCCGATGTCAACTGAACCCTGTTTGCGCCCTCCAGGCCGCTCACCCAGATTGCCCCTCCACCTCCAGCGGCCGGTCCCGAGAAGGTGACCCGCGCGCCGTCCGGCGAAATCGACGGAGTGCTCGAACCGCTCGGCCAGGCCACTGCGGGAGCCGCTTCCACGGAGCCTTCCTCCCGCGAGTCCGCGCGAACCAGTCGCTGCTCAGCCTGCCAGCGCGCGAACACGAGCCCATCCCCTTCTCGCGGTAATGCCGGTAGAATTGCCGGATCAGCGGCTTGCGTCAGCCGCTCCGGCGGGCCTCCATTGAGCGCGGTCCTCCACAGACTCGGCTCGCCCGCGCGTTCCGAAGAGAAAATGATGCTTCTACCGTCGCGGCTCCAGGCGATCCCGCGGATTCTCGCGCCATCGTTCGTAAGCCGTCGCGCTCCGCCCCCTCCTGCTGTCGCCAGATAAATGTCCGCGGCTGAGAGCGAGCGGCTCCGTACGAAGGCGAGATACCGGCCGTCCGGAGACAGCGCCGGAGCCCCGTCGCCCACGATACCATCCGCCGGCCACGTCGCTTGCTGCACCTGCCGCCCGGACACGGTCAGGAAAAAAATGCCGTACGGACGCTCCGGGGCGGTCTTGTCCACATATGCGATGATCTTCCCGTCCGGTGACCACGAAAGCGATGCCAGTTCGCCCGCCGAACCACCACCCGAACCCGATTCAATCGTTGGACCTTCCGGGCCGATCTTAAGGCTGAATCCGGCAAAATGGTCCATATTCCGCCGCTCCGCATCCACAACATGAAGGTAGATGCTGTCTCCAGCCCGCCGGTAGAACGCAATGCGGCGGCCATCCGGCGAGTATCGCGGGGCGAACTCATTTCCCACGCTCTGCGTCAGGCGTTCCGGCGCCGGAGCGCCCGTCTTCAATATCCAGATGTCCAGGTTCGAGCCCCCGCCGCCGTTCCAGGCGAATGCGATCTCCCGGCCATCCGGCGACCACCCTGGTGTCGTTTCCGATCCCGGATAATCCGTCAGCGCCACGACTTCGGTCAAGTCACGCGGACCCTTCACCGCGCTTGCGATCCACCACCCCGCCGCGAGAGCCGCGAAAACGGCGGCGGCCGCCGCCGCCATTCGCCCGCGCCGCCCCCGGACTGGAGCGGCCGCAAGGGATTCCTCCAGTCGCGCATTCGCCTCGTCCCCGGATACGGCCGCCGGTCCCGTCGGCAAATCCACCCGCTCCGCCGCGGCCGCGAATCGGTAACCCTTCCTCGGAAGGGTCTCAATATAGCGGGCGTCGTCCCCCGCCGAATCGCACAACGCCACCCGCAGCCGGTTTACCGCCGTATTGAGCGACCGGTCATGGTCGGCCGGCTCGCCGTCCGGCCACAAGCGCCGCCGCATCTCCTCTCTTGTGACAAGCCGCCCCGGTTCCTCCAACAGCAGGCAGAGTATTCGGAACGGTTGGCTCGGCAAATGAAGCCGCACCCCCGCTTTGCGAAGTTCCTCCGCGCCCGGATCCACCTCGTATTCGCCGAACCGGAACATCACGGCGTCCACCCGCGACGGACCCGTTCGCCCGCTCGGGCCTGGTGGAAACGACGGCGAAGTCATCTTCGTTCACGGAATTATAGCACTCGCCGCCACGTGGATAACATGCGACGCAATAAATTATTACTTGAGAACTAAGTGCCGTATTAACAACGTGATATCCACATATATATGCGTAAGAGAGAATTGATTTGACGCTCCGTCCGCACGCGCCCTACCATCCTTGAGTGAATCTCGGGAATCTTCCCGCCAGTCCCTGGGGAGGGTCATATGCATAGCACTGTCCGTTTATCGCTTTTCCTCATCATCATATGCGCGTGCCCGGTTCCGCCGGCATTGCGGGGTCAGCAAAGCACCGGCACGATTTCAGGATCTGTCTCCGACCCAAACGGAGCCGTCATTCCCGGAGCCGGCGCCACGGTCGAAGGAGTACTCAACGGCGTCAAGCGCAAGACCGCCACCACGTCTACCGGAACCTTCGTCTTCAACAGCCTGCCGGTCGGCGATTATCGCCTGATTGTCGAGATGGCCGGCTTTCGTACCTTTGAAACTACATCCATCCGGCTGGACGTCAATGACCGCCTCCACATCCCTGTCCTCATGGAGATCGGCCAAGCCGCCCATAGCGTTACCGTCAACTCCGAAGTCAGCCGCATCCAGACCGAGAATGCCGAGGTTTCAAATCTTGTCGCACCCGCCCAGATCGAAGGCCTGCCCCTCAGCGGACGCGTGTATTCGCAGGTGCTCGACCTCTTTCCCGGCATCTCGCCCGAAGGCGGGCGCTTAAGCGGCGGCACGGGGCTCAATGCCGATACCGCCGTCTCCATCAACGGCAGCCAGTCCAACTCCAATGTCTGGATGGTCGACGGCGTCTCCAACATGGGCCTCGGCTCAAACAATGGCAACGCGGTCACTCCCTCGGTCGATTCCATCGAGGAATTCAAGGTCCTGCGCGGCAACTACAGCGCCGAGTTCGGCGGCGGCGTGGGCGGCGTCGTCAATGTGGTTACCAAAGCCGGAGCCCGGCAATTCCACGGCACGGCCTTCGAGTATTTGCGCAATGACAAGCTTGATGCGGCCGATTTCTTCCTGAACTCCGCCGGCGGCCGGAAGAGCAAGCTGCGGCAGCACGATTTCGGAGCCACCCTTGGCGGACCGTTCTGGATTCCGGGCCTCTACAACTCCGATCACACCAGGGACTTCTTCTTTTTCTCCTACGAGGGCCGGCGAGAGAGCCGCGGCGTAGTGCGGGTGGCCACCGTGCCCTCGGCGCGGCAAAAAACAGGCATCCTCGACCCCGCCTGCGAGGTTACCCTGGGCGCTTGCGCCGCGCAGCCCTTCGATCCGCGAGAACAGGTGGTCGGCGAGCCGAATGTACCCGCCGCCTTGATAGATCCCAACGCCAAGGCGCTGCTCGCGCGCTACCCGCTGCCTAACACTACTTTCGCCGATCATGGTTTCAACTGGATCGACAGCCCCAACGCCTACCTCGTGCACAACCAGACGATGGGACGGTGGGATCACAACTTCGGCGATAGGGCTCGTTTGATGTTCCGCGTAATTCAGGAAAACCAGAGCGCTACCAACTACCAGGGAGCCTGGACCGACGACGCCTTCCCCTCCGTCAACAGCGACCTGTTCTACACCGGCAAAAACGTGGCCGTGAATCTGACCAACATCATCACGCCCCACCTGCTCAACGACCTGCAGTTTGGCTATGACGGCCGCCCCTTCGGACTGGTGGACGGCAAGACCTCCGACCCGAAATTGCTCTCGCGGGAAGGTTTCACCTACACCGAGTTGTTCCCCCAGACCAGCGGATCCTGGCCCCGCGACCACGGCTTCGACGGCTTCGACAGCATCAAACACCAGTCAAATTATCTCAATCACATGCGCATCCTCCAGTTGCGCGATAACCTCTCCTACACCTTCGGCGCGCACAACCTCAAGGCTGGCTTCGATTGGAGTTCCGGCCAGTTGAGCGAGATGGCCAACGGCTCGGGCGACTTCACCGCGGGTGACTTTCGCTTCCGCACCATCGAGAATCTGCTCCGGGGAAAGATCCGCTCCTACCAGGAGCAGGAAACCACCAATGTCGTACCCAGCAGGCTGACCGATCTGGGCATCTATGTCACTGATAACTGGAAGATCCGGCCAGGTCTCACTCTCGACATCGGCTTGCGCTGGCAATATCTCAGCCCGGCCCGTTCGGCCGAAAACAACATCTCGAACTTCTACCCCGGCCTCTACGCCCGCTCGCGTTGCTCCGCCGCCGCCTTCGACTCCAAGGGCATGGTCGATCCCGCCCTCTGCGACACGATGAACGGCATCGTCACACCCCGCGGTCCGGGCATTCCCGGCGCGGCCCTGGTTCGGCATCATTATCGCGATTGGGAACCGCGGCTGGGCATCGCCTGGACCCCGCTCGGCAATCGGAAATTCGTCGTCCGCGCCGGCGCCGGCATCTATCACGGCCGCGACGCCGGCTCACTTACCAGCGCCCTCGGCCTGCCGCCTCCCTTCAACCGCACCGTCGAAATCGACAACCTGACCTTCGCTGACCTCGCCCCGGGCAGGCTCGCTCCTTTCAATCCCCAAACGCCGCAGGCGCCGGCGTTCCTCCAGACCCTCGATCCGGTTTATAAGACCCCGGAAAGTTACCAGTACAGCTTCGGCGTGCAGTATGCCTTCGCCGGCGACACCACGCTCGACGTCAGTTACATCGGCAGTCACCAGATCCATCAGAGCAGAAACCGCGATATAAATCAGGTTCCGCCCCAGTTCCGTCTCGATGTTTTCGAGGGTAACATCAGCCCCGATCTCGTCCGCCCCTACCTCGGCTTCTCCGACATCTACGTCAATGAGCGCGTCGCCAACACGCGCTACAACTCACTGCAGTCATTCTTTTCCCATCGCGCCGGCGCGGGTCTCACCCTCCAGGCCGGATATACCTACTCCACGACCATCTCCACCACCAGCAACCGCGACTCCGAGGCCATCGATTCGCCCGTCTACGACGCCTACAATCCTTCCCTCGAGAAGGGTTTCGCGTCCGCCGATCAGCGCCACTCCCTCACCCTCAACTATAACTGGGAACTGCCCCTCTTCCGCTCCGCGAAGGGCTTGTCCAGGTCCGTTCTGGGCGGCTGGCAGCTTTCCGGCGTCACCGCCTTCCGTACCGGGCTCCCCTCGACCGTGTGCGCCGAAGGCGGATTCTCCGGCATGTTCGGATACGAATGCGAACGCCCGAATCTGGTGGCCCCTCCCAATCTGCCGCGGGGAGAACGTTCGATTCTGCGCTACTTCAACACCGATTCCTTCCGCCTCCAGGCGCCTGGAACCATCGGCAATGCCTCTAAAGGCATCGTCCGCCAGCCGGGCATGAATAACTGGGATCTCTCGATTTTCAAACAGTTTGAAATGCCCTGGTTCGGAGGTAAACTCGCCGGCGAAACCGCGAGAGTGCAGTTCCGCGCTGACTTCTTTAACGCCTTCAACCACACCCAGTTCTGCGGCGTCAACACCGACTTCGTCCCTATCAGCGATACCGCCGGAGCAACGGCCGATCCCAATACGGGCTTCGGAGCCGTCAATTGCGTCCGTTCTCCGCGTGAGGTGCAGTTCGGCCTGAAACTGGTCTGGTGACCGGTCTGCCGGCGCCCGGGCGCGCAAAGCCCTCATCAGTCTCTGCGCGCTCCGCGCCTCTCCCCGAACCTCACCTCCTCCCACCTCAACTCCCGCCACTCTCCCGGCCGCATTCCGCCAATCCCCAACTCCCCAATCGCGCATCGCACCAACCGCAGCGCCGGATGTCCCACCGCCGCCGCCATCCTCCGCACCTGCCGGTTCCGCCCCTCCCGCAGCGTCATCTCCAGCCACCTCGCCGGAACCGACTTCCGGTACCGGATCGGAGGCTCCCGCGCCGGCAGGTCCGGTGCCCCATCGAGCATCCGCGCCGCGGCCGGCTTCGTCCGCACCCCCTGTATCTCCACACCCCGCCTCAGCCGCTCCAAAGCCTCTTCCCCCGGAACCCCCTCCACCTGCACCCAATACGTTCGCGGATGCCCAAACCGCGGCGCCGTCAACTGATGTTGCAGCGCCCCATCATCCGTCAGCAGCAATAACCCTTCGCTGTCATGATCCAATCGCCCCGCCGGATAGATCCCCGGAATGTCCAGATAGTCCTTCAGCGTTCCATGAGCCGAGCCGGGCGCCGGCGTAAACTGGCTCAAAACCCCATACGGCTTATAGAACAATATGTAGCGCGCCACCTTACTCCCGCACGCTCGCCCGCACTGCTTTCCCCGGAAACACCCCTTCCTGAACCTTGCCCTCCACCACCACCGGAACCCCCGCCACAATCACGTACGGTATCCCCGCCGAAGCCAGCGCCGGCTCGGCAAACGTCGCCTTGTCCCCCACCGTAGCCGGATCGAAGATCGTCAGGTCCGCATCCGCCCCCGCCTCAACCCGCCCCTTGTTCTTCAACCCCATGCGCCGCGCCGGCAGCAGCGTCATCTTCTCCACCGCCTCCATCAAAGACAGCGCCTTCCGCTCCCGGCGCCAGTACCCCAGTGTCCGCGCATACGTCCCCGCTCCCCGCGGGTGCCCTTTTCCATTCACCAGAATCCCGTCGCTCGCGATCATCGTCAGCGGACTCGCCATCGCCTCCTCCACCACCTTGTCCGGAATCATGTGCATGATCACCAGCCCCGGCTGCTTCCGGTACTTGCGGAAAGTCTCCTCGGTCAACCGCTCCCCCGTCGCCGTCCACTCCAGCCGGTCATAGCCGATACCCAAAATCTTTTGCCACCCCTCATCGAACATCGCCGAGTTCAACTCCGTCATCGCCGCGTTATATGGATAACATTCCGTCGTCACATCCATCCCCCGCTTCCGTGCCTCCCCAATCGTTTGTAATAGCTTCGGCGTCTCCTTCAACCCGCTCGACGTGATATGCACCACATGCAGCGGAGCCCCCGTCACCGCCGCCGCCGCCAGCACCTCCTCGAGCGCATTCAACGCATCCGGAGCCGCGTCCCCCATGTGCCGGATATGTACAAACACCGGAGCATGGAACCGCCCCGCCACCCGGAACATCTCCAGAATCTCCCACCGCGAGGCCGCCGGCGTGTACTGAATCCCAAACCCCACCCCAAGCGCTCCGCGCTGCAACCCCTTCTCCACCGCCCGCTTCATCAACGTGATCTCTTCCTCCGTCGCCGCCCGGTGCGCCCCGTCCCCTGAAGGCACCAGCCCGCTCGAAACCGACGGGTCCCGCATCACATGCATCCGCGCCGGCACATGCCCCGCGCTCACCCCCGAGTGGATCAGCCGCTTCCCCTCCCGCTGCGCGTACCACTCCTCCACGTCATACGTCCCGATCTCCAGTTCCAGCGCCGTCGTCACCCCATCCCGCGCCTGGTACCGCTGGTTCTCCGCATCCTGCCCGTGCGCGTGCAGATCGATAAACCCCGGAGCCACCGCCAACCCCCGGGCCTCGATCACCCGCCCGCCCTGCAGCGGACTCGCGCTCACCGCCGCAATCCGCCCATTCCGGATCCCGATGTCCCGAATCGCATCCAGCCGCGTCTCCGGATCGAGCACCCTCCCCCCGCTAATCACCAGATCATAGGTCTGCGCCGAAGCCAGAGCCGAAAACAGCAACACGTATAGTCTCATCTGCGCTCCATTCTCCCAAATCAGCCGCGGCACTGGATGCAT
>JADLBG010000065.1 GCA_020847895.1 Bryobacterales bacterium | reverse complement strand
GCCCTTTCTAAGCGGGCACGACGTTCGAAATCATTCCTCGCGGCTGAAGCGATCGCCGCCTACGTTGAGTCTGAGGAATGGCAGTTGGGGGAGATTCACGCGGGTATCGCCGAACTCGACTCTGGAAGAAGCGTTTCGCACGAGAAGGTCTCAACCTGGCTTAAGTCCTGGGGTAAGCGCGGCGAAACGAAAGCTCCACGATGAAGGTCGTCTGGTCTCGAAGAGCGGTACAGCACCTGGTTGCACTGCGCGAGTACATCGCCAAAGATTCGGAACAGAGTGCAGTGCCCGTGGCCACGCGCATTCTAGACGCTATTGACCTTCTCCAAACCCAACCCGAGATGGGCCGGCCTGGTCGTGTGGTGGGTACGCGCGAACTCGTGATTCCGGACACCCCCTACATCATCCCCTATCGGATTCGAAATGACCGACTCGAACTGATTGCCGTGTTTCATGGCCGCCAAAAGTGGCCGAAGAAGCTTTGAGACCGGTGTTCTCACCGGGGAAGTCGTCAGCCTCCAAACATCTTCTCCACGAACTTGTACAGAACGGCGCATCCGCCTTCGAGCAGAAGCTCGACCGAACCACTCCGCCGACCAGGAGCGCATCGCCTACCTGGAGAAGAAGATCCGGACCAAGGACGAGGTTCTGGCGGAGTTGATGGCCGAGCATGTGGCCCTAAAACAACGCTTGGGGAACTCGGACCGGGGTCTGGGCTCCGCACGACAAGCGGGACCAGATCGTGGATTTCGTCCGACGCTGGTCGGAGAAAACTGAGAGAACGATGGGTGCGCACCGCGACTCGATACGCATCTGCTCGCGCATAGCCATCGCAATTTCACGCATCCACGCGTGGCTCGGCCGGTCACGATCTCCGGCGATGCGGGAGAGGACGCCAAGAAGTATCAGGAAAGGGCCGTGAAAGCCGCCATAGCGGAGGCTACGGGAAAGAAAGCGCGCGCTATGTGAAGGTTGTCGAGTGGTCCGAGGAAGACCAACGCTCTGCCGGCAGTTGCCCCGGACTGCTTTATGGCGGTTGCCACGGCGACAACGAGTTGGAGGTTTTCGAGCAGTTGTGTGCCGCTGTCGAGGAAGTGATTGATCTCTACAAGCGAGACGGGAAGCCTTTACCCGCACCAACCAGCGGCCGGGACTACGCCACCAAATGTTGAGCGTGGCGTAGGTTCGTCATTTGTCGGGTGGTTGTGACCGCTACGCCGCGTTAAGAACATTGAAAACTGTTCGCGAAGATCAGCGGCCGGCGGCGTGCGTCCTCCGGTAGGCGAGGCAGAAGGCCGGCGGGATAAGAAAAATGGTGAATACGACGGACACGGTCAAGCCGCCGATGAGCGCCCGCGCCAGCGGCGCGTAGGACTCGCTGCCCTCTCCCAATTTCAAGGCCATGGGCAGCAATCCGATGATCGTGGCGAGCGATGTCATCAGGATGGGGCGCAAACGCACGCGGCAGGATTCCACCACGGCGTCTTGGACGCTTCTGCCTTCCACTCTGAGGTGATGAGCGAATTCGACGATCAGGATGCTGTTCGACATGGCAATGCCGGCGAGCATCACAACGCCCATGAGCGACATGACATTCAATGTTGTGTTGGTGAGGACAAGGATCAGGAGAACGCCGGAGATGCCCGGGGGAAGGGCGAGAAGAATAATGAACGGATCGGTAAAGGACCGGAACTGAGCCACCAGGATGAGGTAGAGCAGGACGACAGACAGGATGAGACCGAAGGCGAAGCTCCGGAATGATTCGTTCATCGCCTCGGCGCTGCCGCGGACGGCCACATTCACGTTTGAGGGGATCTCCAGGCCGTTGATCACGCGCTGCACGTAATCCGCCGCGGCTCCGAGGTTTTCCGTAGCGGGCCGGGCGTAGATGTCGAGCTTGCGGCGGATCTGGTAGTGATCGACCTCGGTTGGCGCCTGAATGCGCTCGATGTCGGCGATCATGTCGAGGCGCGTCGGCGCGCCGGCGCCGCCGGCATGGAGAGGAATGGCCTTCAAATCCTGAATGGAACGGATCTGGGTTTCGGGGTATTGCACGGTGAGGAAGTAGTTGTTACCGTTGCGCGGGTCGATCCAAAGATTCGGGGCAATCATCTGGTTTGACGTGAGAGACGTAATGACGTTCGTCAGTACCTCTTTTTCGCTCAAGCCGAGCTTGGCGGCGTGCAGCCTGTTGACGTCGACACGAAGCGAAGGGTAATCGAGATCCTGGGGGATGAAGACATCGGCGATGTCCGGCGACAAGCGCAGTTTCGCGGCGACCTCCTGCGCGACCTTGTTGCCGGCTTCGAGGTTTGCGCCCACGACCTGGACATCGATGGGGGCCGGGGCGCCCATGCTGACAACGGCCTCGACCAGACTGCCGGTGGAGAAGAAGGTTGTGATCTCGGGCAGCTCATGGGCGAGGCGTGTTTTGATGCGGCGAATGTATTCATAGCTGCCGATGCGATGCTCAGGCTTCAGGCCCACCTGCACGAAGCCCGTGTGCATGGCGGCGTTTGAGGTGTAAACCGCCGAGAAGCCGTTATCGACACCGATGTTGTCGATGACAATATCAAGGTCTTCGGGCTGAACGGTGTCTTTCACCAAGGCCTCGAGTTGCGCAACCTTGGCCTCCGTGACGGCGAGCCGCGTTCCGGACGGCGCCTTGAAAGTGATTACGAACTGCCCGGCATCCGTCTGGGGGAAATAAGCGAAGCCAAGCTGGTTATAGAGAAGGAGACTGGCGGCGAAGCCGATGGAGAAGAGGAGCAGAACGGTTACGGGGATGTTCAGAGTTCGCTGAACCAGGGTTTCGTACCCTTCCAGCATGCGGTGAAATGCCGCGTTAAAGCCGCGGTTGAAGCGCTCCCCCCATCCGGCGGATCCCTTGAGCGTCCGTGCTTCGCCGGCTTCGG
>JADLBG010000064.1 GCA_020847895.1 Bryobacterales bacterium | reverse complement strand
GCCGATGACGGCTCTCCGCTGCGCCTCCCCTTCGACGGCACACCCGGCCGTGTGGAAACCCTCTCCGGCGCCATCCCCGTAGGCGGCAGCCGCACCATCAGCACGCTCGGCACGGACACGCTCCTTTCGCAAGGTTGGGCCGAACTCACCAGCACCAGGCTCGTCAGCGGCCTCGGCGTCTTCCGCCAGCGCGTCGAAGGACGCCCCGATCAGGAAGCCGCCGTCAGCGCCACGGCGCCCTCCAACCACTTCGTGCTGCCGTTCGACAACACCCAGAGCTTCGTTTCCTCCATGGCTCTGGTGAACACGAACGGCGCGCAATCCCGCGCCATTGCCGCATCCCCTCGCGCCGAGGACGGCTCGCCGCTGCTCGGCGACAGTGTGAACCTCCCGCCGCTGGGACACAATGCTTTCGTCATGGCGGAACGCTTCCCCTCCATGGCCGGGCTCCGCGGCTCGGTCGACTTCACTTCCCCCGCGGCGGATTTCTCCGCCCTCGGCCTGCGCTTCAATCCCGGCGGCGCCTTCACTTCGCTGCCCACCCTCAACGTGCCTCTCAACTCGAGCGGCCAGTCCACCACGCAGATCATCTCGCAGATTGCCGACGGCTCGGCCTGGAAGACCACCATCACGCTCGTGAACCTCGACACCGTGCCGGCCCCGTTCACGCTCCGCTTCTGGCGCCAGAACGGCTCCAACCTGCCCATCCCGCTTGCCGGAGGCGGTTCCGCCGACTCTGTCGACGGCACGATCCCCGCCGGCGGCGTCCGCGTCATCGAAACGCTCGGCGGAACTACCGACCTGGTCCAAGGCTGGGCCGAACTCACCACCACCCGCAACATCGGCGGACTCGCCGTCTTCCGCCAGCGCGTCACGGGACGCCCCGATCAGGAAGCCGCCGTCACCCTCACCACCACCAGCAACAAGTTCGTCCTGCCCTTCGACAACACGGACAACTTCGTCACCTCCATGGCGCTGGTCAACGTCAGCGCCACGCTCGGCACTACCATCAACGTCGTCATCCGCGATGAATCCGGCCAGCAGATCGGCACGGACACCATCTCGCTTTCCGGCCGCGGGCACACCGCATTCACGCTGCCAGGCCGCTTCGCCTCCTCGGTGAACCGCCGCGGCACAACCGAGTTCACTTCCACCGGAACCCAGATCACGGGCCTCGGCCTGCGCTTCAACCCCGGCGGCGCCTTCACGTCGTTCCCGGTCTCCCCGAAGTAGACCGGAAGCGGCTCAGGGAAGCGTAACCCGCCGGACGTACTTCCCGTCTGGATCACGACACCCGAGGTCCGGAATGCCACCGCGATCCGGCGGCTAAATTTGGGGATCGCCCAAGAACGCTTGGGTGGGCCGGGTGGACTGAAATGTCATATCTGCTGTCGCTACAGCGGCAGCAGCGTTTTCAGCAATGGTTGCAGCATGGCTGTCTCACAAGCAGGTGAAGACGGCAAAGGAAGCGCCGGAAATGTCAGCCGATGCCGCCCAGATCACGGTCTTCGAAAATATCCTCCGTGACATCCGCGAGTAAGCGGAGCGGTTCTACAGCCGGGAGACCCCGAGCCCGGAGACAAAGGCGCTTCAGGGCCGGGTATTGTTCAACACCATTAACTTCCTGGCCTTCCTGACTGCCCCTTGACGTATCTGATCTTGAGCAAGTGCTCCACGATCACACCGAGGCGGCTTTCCAGTTCTCGCAGTTCGGACTTGCTCATTTCGCTGATCAGTTGGGGATACGTCTTCATGCCAGCTTGCCTTCGGCCACCAGCCTGTCAAACGGATCTTCCACGATCCGCACGAGCGGAAACGGACACGACTCCGGGAGCCGCAAACCGTAATCCTCGGTTACGTTGTCCTTTGCGCGCCGGTATTCCTTTTCCAGGATTTCCTGAATCACTTCTCGAAGCGTTGGGGCGGAATACAGCAGGAGTTGGAGTTGTCCCTGAGCATGCACTAACTGGCGCTCCGCATCCGCTTGATCGGAGCCCGTATAAGTCAGGATCAACAGTGCTTCGAGTATGTCCCTCAATATCGCCGCCAATTCCCGCCGTAGTCCGCCCGCAATCGAACCGACTTCGTTAATGAGCTCTTCCATGTCGATTCGGGAAAAATCTCCGGCGCGCAAAGCAGCAACCGTTTCCAGAGACCACTTGTAAGCGTCATCCATGTTCTTCAGCGGTTTCTCCATGGCCATCCTCCCGCCTACTGCGGCGATATCTGCGTCAAGAACGCGTCCCCGGCCCCGCCCGTCGTCGTCTGCTTCGCTCCACCGCTCACCGGGTAGTTCGTCGAGTCCGTGATGCCCGACACGTACGCCACGCCCTTCGCATTCACCGCCAATCCGTAAGGGATATCCTGCCCCGAGCCGCCCAGATACGTCGAATACACGATAGTCGACTCGACCACTCCCGTCATGTCGAATTCCGTGACGAATCCGTCCACCTGCCCGCCGAACACGTTCTGCAGGGCGCTCCGCATGGGAAAGTCGCTCGAAAACGTATATCCGGAAAGAAACACATGGCCCGCGCCGTCCATCGCCATCCCTTGCAGAATGTCGGTCTGTGAGCCGCCCAGATAACTGGAAAACGTCAACTGCTCCACCGGCGGCAGCGTCAGGTCCAGCCGCGAAAGAAAAATGTCCGACATTCCCGCGGACTGCGCTTGAAACGCCTGCTGTGTCACCGGGAAGTCCGTCGATAGCGTGTAGCCCGCCAGCACCACGCCGCCCTTGGCATCAAGCGCCATCACCTGCGGCACATCGAGGCCGCTGCCCCCAATGTA
This sequence comes from Bryobacterales bacterium, assembly GCA_020847895.1. Classification (GTDB taxonomy): domain Bacteria; phylum Acidobacteriota; class Terriglobia; order Bryobacterales; family Bryobacteraceae; genus CADEFT01. The sequence continues at coordinate 247 of JADLBG010000064.1, read as the reverse complement.
GGACACGTATACCAGCGCATCCAGCCCGCTCTTGGTGACATCGACCTTCGCCACAAAGCCGTCGGCGCCCTTCAACGTGCCTTGAAATGCCGGCCCCGAAATCGGAAAATCCCCGGAATACGTGTACCCCGCGAAATAGATCGCGTTGCCATCCGGAGCCGGCGCCACCGCTGTCCCGAAATCCGAACTGCTCCCGCCGAGATACGTCGAGTACACCAGGCTCTTATCGAGGAACGGAGAAATCTTC
>JADLBG010000063.1 GCA_020847895.1 Bryobacterales bacterium | reverse complement strand
GCTCCATGTCCCGTTTGAGAAACGGCAGGTCCGGCCCGGCGGCTTCCACCTTATAGCGGTCCAGATCCGCCACCGCCGATTTCACCGCCGCTTCGGCCACTTCAAGCGCCGCCTGCGCCTCGCGCACTCGCGGCCGCAGGTCATTCTCATCGAGGGAACAGATCACCTGGCCCTTGCGGACGATATCGCCCACGTTTACCGGCAGGTTCTGAATAATGCCGCTGGCCTTCGATTTGATTTCCACCTTGGTGACAGGCTCCACCTTTCCAGTAGCCACCACGGACCGCACCAGGTCGATGCGTTCCGCTTTCACCAGTTTCTTTGTGTCGATCTTCGGGGTGCCGCGGCCGATTGCCTTGAGCGAAAAGAATGCCGCGGCACCGAAGAGAGGGAGAAGAATTGAGAGGATATAGAGGGATTTCCGCCTCTTGCGATTCTGCGCCATGATATGAGTGCTCCGATGAATGATACGAAGGCGCGGGGGTGAAGGTTCGTTTATTTATCGTCCGGGCGAAAACGCTATCCTGATCTACATGAGGATGATGCGCTTCCCCTTCTTGCTGGTCTGCCTGGCCGCCGCACTTCCTGCCCAACAGACCGACGGCAAGATGCTCGGCAAGCCGGATGCCCCGGTCCGCATCGAGTTGTTCAGCGACTACCAGTGCCCGGCCTGTAAGCAATTCCACGAGCAGACGCTCCACCCGCTCATCGCCGAGTACGTGAACCGCGGCAAAGTCTACCTCATCCAGCGTGAATTTCCGCTCCCCATGCATGCCTTCGCCCGCGAGGCTGCTTGCCTTGCCGCCGCCTCCGCGCAGGTCGGCAAATACCTCCAGGTCTCCGATCAACTCTTTCTCACTCAGCAGCAGTGGACCGCCAACGGGGATGTCACCGGAGCCGCCTGCCGCGTGCTTACCCCGGCGGAGGCAAAGAAGGTGACGGCGCTTGCCAAGAGTCCGGAAATCGCCAAGAAAGTGGACGAAGAAATCCAGAAAGGCCAGTCCGAGAAGGTCACCGGCACTCCCACGCTGATCATCACGCACGGCAGCGAGCGCTACCCCGTCACGGGACCGATCAGCTATGCGGTGCTCAGCCGCTTCCTGGATAGTTTAGTCAACTAATGGCCGCCAGAATCCGGCTCGTTCTGCGCCTTATCCTGGCTGCCGTTTTTCTCTACGCCGCCTGGTCGAAACTCCGGCAACCCTGGCTGGTTTTCGCCATGTCCGTTGACAGCTATCGGATTCTGCCTCCGTGGATGGTGTTCGCCGTGGCGCGCACTCTCCCGTGGTTGGAACTGCTGCTCGGCCTGCTGCTTCTTACCGGTCTCTACCTCCGCTACGCCGCCCCGGTCTGTACTCTCCTGCTGCTGATCTTCTATGCCGCCATGCTCCGCGCCTACCTTTCCGGACTCGGCATTGACTGCGGCTGCTTTGGAGTGGGGGAAGCGGTGAGCCCCGCGACGCTCGCCCGCGACGGCGCTTTGCTGGCGGGGGCGTTTGCGCTGTGCTTCCTGGTGTACCGGCAAGAGCGGTCAGGGATGCGGACTTCCACCTAAGAGCCGCTTCTGCGCTCCGTGTTTTTCGATGGAGGTGAAAACCCGAAAAGACAGCCTGCTTTGGCAGCCTACATATTTCCGATTTCAGCCGTCCGGTTTGAGCAAACAGGTCCCGACCTCCGAAACCGACTTCCATCTGAATGCGCGGTTTTTCGCTGAAGTCGCGTATCGTGAGCCATTCAGAGAGTCTTCACAAGAAGATAGTATGACGCGCAATCACCTTGCTTTTCGCGGGTGCGCTCCATCCCATGTATCCTGGTGTCTATCATGAAACTCCTGCTCGCCGCCGCCCTCGCCCTTGGAGCCTCCCTCGCCCCCGCGCAACAAGCCATTACTCCCACCGCCAAACAGCTCAACAAGGATTTCGACGGCGATTCCGCGCACTGGAAGCAGCGCTTCGAGCACGAAGGACGCGCCATCTATGACAAGCGCTTCGAGATCCTCGACGCCATGGGGCTCAAGCCCGGGATGGATGTCGCGGATATCGGCGCCGGCAGCGGACTCATCTCGCGGCTCATCGCCCAGCGTGTCACTCCCGGCGGCACGGTCTATGCCGTGGATGTCGCCAGGAACATGGTGGATCTCATCGCCAGGACCGCGCAGGAGGAAAATATTTCGAATCTCAAAGCCGTCCTCGGCGACCCGCACTCTCCCAAACTCGCCCCGAATTCAGTGGATGTCGTCTGCATCATCGATGCGTACCACCACTTCGAGTTCCACGAGGACATGCTTGCCGGGATCAAGAAGGCGCTCCGCCCGGACGGCCTGCTGCTTCTCATCGACTTCAAACGGATCGAGGGCATCTCGCGCGAATTCATCCTCAAGATGGTGCGGGCGGGCGAGGGCACGTTCACGGACGAGTTCCTCAATGCCGGCTTTGACCTTACCGAACGCCGCGATGATATGTTCCCGGAAAACTACCTATTGAAGTTCAAGCACCGCACACCCGCGGCAGCTAGCGTATCCACGGGCCAATAACCAGGCCCAATGGCCTGTCTTCCAAAGCCGCCGGGTTAGATCTCCACGGGCTCGAGCTTCGGCAGCAACACGTGCAACAGCACCCAGGCGATCAGATACATCAACCCAGCGATCACGAATAATGGTCCATAGGACCCGTGCGAAAAATCCAGCCAGTAGCCGATCAGTGGTGAAACCAGCATTCCACCGATTGCTCCTCCAAACCCTCCCAACCCCACTACGGATCCGACGGCGGACCGCGGAAAGACATCCGAGACCAGGGTAAACAGGTTCGCCGACCAGCCCTGGTGCGCGGATGCCGCCAGGCTGATGAGCGCCACCGCCACCCAGACGCGCTCGCCCGTGAACATCAGCATCGAGACCGGTGCCACGGCCACCGCGCAAACGAACATGGCTGTCTTGCGGGCCGATGTCAATGCCCAGCCTCTCTTCAACAGAGCCGACGACAGCCATCCGCCGCCCACCGAACCGGCATCGGCCAGCAGGTAGATGACAATCAGCGGCGGACCTAACTGCGTGATGTCGAGCCCGTACTGCCGGTTCAGGAATCCCGGCGTCCAATACAGGTAGAACCACCAGATGGGGTCGGTGAGAAACT
>JADLBG010000062.1 GCA_020847895.1 Bryobacterales bacterium | reverse complement strand
TTACCGCCACCTTGACCTGCCCCTGCCCCAGCGCCAGTTCCCCCATCTTCTTGTGCATCTCCGGATCAGCCACCGGATAGATGTAGTTCAGCCGGTCCAGCGTCGCCATCGCATCCTTCGGCCGGCCTAGGTCTGCCTGCAACTCCGCCAGCTTCTTGAGCGATGAGGGATCCCGCCCGCCTGCCTTCGCGTAGCGCTCGAATTCCCCTACGGCCGATTTCTTGTCCCCCTTCGCCAGATATGCATTCGCCAGGTATTCATACGTGCTGCCGTGCTCCACGTAGTCCGGATACCAGTCGCGGATTTCAAGACCCACTTTGATAATGTCGTCGACGCGCGCTTCCTTCACCGCCGCCGCCATCCCCCGCATCTTCTTCTGCCAGTCCTCGAACTTCTCGAGCGGCGTCGCCAGTTGCTTATCGAGCCAGGCCAGAAACTCTTTGTCGAACTGCTCCGGCTTCAAGCCCAGATTCTTCTCGATCACATTCCCCGTGGGTGTGTTCTGCGCGAAGTCGCGCATCATGTCGAGAATCTTCTGAAATCCCCAGCGCTGAGTAATGTAATCGCAGATCTTCCCCGCCTGAAAGTACGACACGATCACCTGCATCGGATACGTCGGCCGGATAAACCCGCGGTCCAGTTGCGTCACCGGAAGCAGCTTCTTGTCCTTCACCGCCTTCAGCGAAACCGGATCCAGCCGGTCGCCCCACTCCGGCGACACCGCCGTCTCTTCGTGCACCGCCAGCCCTTCCGTAAACCAGCGCGGAACCCGGTGGTTCGTTGCCGAAAGCACGTACACGTGGCTCAACTCATGCCACATCGTGCTCGCCCAATGGAAGCTTCCCGGCTTGCGCCCCGACGGGCTGTCCATCGCCACGATATTCCCGAACGTCACCCCCAGCGCCCCCAAACCCGGCATCCCCATCGTCCGCACCGCGAAATCCTCGTGGTCCGGATACACTTCCAACTGCACCGGCCCCTTCAGCTTCACCTTGTATTTCTTCTCGTAAGTGCTCAGCGCCCGCAGCATTTCCGGCTCGAAGTAGAGCTTCAGCAGATCCGCTTCCTTCTTATGAAGCCGCAGGATCGCCTCCCCGTTGCGGAACGTCTCGTAATTCTTGTAGGAATCCATCAGCCGCAGCGAATTCACCGTTGCCGGATCCTTGAAACCGTTCTCATACGCCAGTTCCAGGTGCTCCCGCGCCGGCTTCTCCCGCCCCATCCGCATGTACGTGATCCCCAACTCCGAATGCGCTTCCCAATACCGCGGGTTCTTCTTCAGCGCCTCCTCGAAGTACAGGATGGCATCCTCATACCGCCGGTTCAGAATCAGCGAGTGCGCCGTGTAGGCATACCCCTCGGCATATACCGGATTGATCTTCGCGATCTTGGCAAACCACGCGTCCGGGGACTTGTCCGCAAGCACCTCGAGCGTCGCCAGCACCGCCATCGCGCCCAGAGCCTCCGGTGAAATCTCCAGCGCCTTCTCCGCCTCCTTCCGCGCCTTATCGAAGTTCACGTCCTCCACCGCCAGCTTCGCCAGCAGTTCCTGCGCCTCCAGCAGCTTCGGATCGGCCTTCAGCGCCTTTTCCGCAAACTCCACCGCCTTGGCGTCGAATCCTTCCGACAACACCATCGCCAGCCCCAGCAGCGCTCCCGGATGATCCGGCTTGATCTCCAGCGCTTCCTTGAACAGGTTCTCCGCATCCGCCTTGTTCCACCGTTCATAGAACAGCCGGCCCCACCGCACACGGTAATCCGCATTCTCCGGAGCCGTCGCCACCGCCGCCTTGAACTGGTTGTTGGCGTCCTGGTACATCTCCAATCCCCAGAACCCCTCCGCGCGCAGGTAAGCGCTATTGCTGAACGTCAACGCCTCGTAACACTTCCGCGCCTCTTCCAAACGCCCGTAATGCTTCTGCTGCTCGCACTGCGCGACGCTGCCCTGCGCCCCCGCCATCGACGCCGCCGCCAGCAACAGGACAATCGTACGTCTCATTTATCCAGCTCCGCCTGCGTCTGCGCCAGTTGCACCAGCAACTCCGTCAACATCTTCCTGTACTGCTCGCTCGGCATCGCCGCCCGCTGGTACTTCAAACTCGCGATCTGCTGTTCCAACCCCTCCTTGCGCTCCAGCAGTTTCCGCTTTTCCGGGCTCGCCGCCGCCATCTGCGCCGTCCCGATCCGCAGCAAGACGAACCGTCCCGCGAGCAGCCCTTCGCCGTTCTCCGCCGAAGGCTCCCGCACCGGCTCACCCTTCCCCGTGTCCTCGATCTGCGCGTGCTCGCTCGCAATCCGCTTCTGCGTCTCGAAAAACCGGGCCGTCTTCTCATTTGCATACCGGTACGCTTCGAGCGCGCTGATCACTTCGTTCTTGTCCACGTCCGACGCCGTATCGCGCAAAGCCTCCACCCAGTACCGCGGAAATACCGTCGCGTTCTTCTCCGTCCCTCCTTTGGTCGCAGTAATGATCGCCCGGCCTTCCTTCTTCAATGCCAGTACGCACGCCCCGCTCGCGCTCGTCGTATTCACCACAAGCTGCTGCCCCGGTATCCGGTCCAGCATCGATGCCAGTTCGATCGAGGAAACATCCGGACCCGGAAGGTTGAACTTGTACTCCACCCCGTCATATGTCCCATGCCCGATCAGCGTCAGCACCAGGCTGTCTTGCGCGGTCGATGTCTTCCCTACCTTCGCCAAAACCTCAGCCAGCTTTGCCTTCGTTGCCGCCGGACCGTAAAGCGTTTCTACTCTCGCTCCTGGACTAGAACTCTTCAATAACTTGTCAAGGTCCTTCGCAAGCGATGTGAACCGCTGCTCGTATTCCGGCTCTCCCCCCAACCCCGCCACCGTCACGTACGTTGTCGCCGCCTGAAGGGACACGGCGCAACTCACAATCAGCGCCGCGATCCTCATACCACCCCCCAGCGCCGCCGCAGCAGCCACTCCCCGGCTTTCAACAACAGCAGCGCCAGAAACACCGCCGGCATGTTCCACAAATCCTTTGTCTCCCTGACCGTGATCCCCGCCTCCGAATAGGAAATCTCCTCCGGCAGCTTCGCCAGGTCATCTACCTTGTAATACTTCCCGCCTGTCTCCGTCGCCAGCTTTTCCAGCAGTTCCTTGTTCTGCTCGGCCCCGAAATTCTCCGCCACCCCATCCTCGCGCCGGAAGTTGATCACGTCGCGCCCCGCCTCTTCCTCCCCTCGTTTCGCCAGCACCTCCGCCAGATACGCCCCAGCCTTCTCCGCCCGCCATTCCGCCACGAATGTCCCCGGCGTCAGCGGGTCCGGACGCAACTCCACCTGCTCGGCCACCCCTTGCGGACCGATAATATTCGCCGTCACCTTCGCATCCGTCATCGGAAGGTAGTTCCGGTCCCGCACCTCGGCGCGCAGCGTCACTTGGCTTTCGTCATCGAGCACCGGTTTCGGCGTCGAAGCCACAACCCGCCCCGGAGTGTTCTGCACCAGCCACCGCATCAACTGCTGCCAGAACATCTCGTGGCTCTTGTCCGCCAGCGGCTGAAGCATCTGCCAGCGCCAGGTTCCCTGCGTCGCCATCACCCCCACTCGCCCACGCCCGTAATTCTGCGTCACCAGCAGCGGATACTTCCCCTTCCCCGAAACAATCGAATCCGCCAGCACCACAGCCCCCGGCTTCGGCGTCCCGGACTCCTGATAATCGGCCAGGTAAGGCAGCTTCTGCCACCTCTCCACGTTCTTCTCCGGATTCTCCTCCAGCCGGCAGATCAGGCTCTCCTGCCCCGCCGGAGTCAGCTCCACCGTCGCCGGGTCGCGATGAAATGTCCCCTTCTTGTCCGGCAGGATCAGCGGCAGCACCTCCGCCATCGCCGAACGGTTCCATCCCCCGTCCGAAAGCCCGCTGCGCCCCGCAAGGAACAGCACCCCGCCTCCCCTGCGGTCCACAAATTGCTTCAACAATTCCATCTGAGTGGTTGTAAAATAAGCCGCTTCCACTCCGCCGACAATGATCCCCTGGAACTGGAACAGCTCATCCACCTTCGCCGGAAAACCCTCTTCCAGCTCCTTCGGGTTCTCAATCCCCTGCCGGTAGATCTTGTTCTGCGTTGTGCGCAGAATACTCGTCAACTCGATCGTTCGGTCCTCGTCCATCGCCCGCCGGATGAACTTGAACTCCCACTTCGGTTCGCCCTCCATGTACAGAATCCGCGGCTTGCGGTTCTCCACCGTCACCAACCGCGTCACCGTGTTGTTGTTCGCGTTTTCTTCGCCTTGCAGCGGTTCGACTGATACATGAAGGTTCTTCAGCCCCGCATTGCCCGCATTGAACACTACAGTCTCTGTCTGCAGCGTACCCTCGGCCTGAAAGTTCACCTCCTGCGACGCCAGCGTGGCATTATCCGTCTTGATCGTAATTCGCCCCTTCGTACTCTTGTAGCCCCGCTGCTTCAGCGTCACCGCCGCGCTCACCCGCGAATCCGCAAGCGCCCGCGCCGCCGTCTGCACGTCCGTTATCTCCACATCCTTGTCAAACCGCTCCCGCCCCACTCCCACCGTGTGCACCGGGATCCGCTGCCGCTTCAGCAGGTTGATCGTCTCCAGATCTACCCCGCCCGCATTGTCCGCCCCATCCGAAAACAGCACCACCGCCCCAATGGGAAGCGTCGACGATTCCGCCGCCACCTGTGCCAGGCTCTCCCCGATGTGCGTCGCGTTCCCCTCCACTTTCCACTGCTCCAGCTTGTCCATGCGCTCCGCGCCGCTGCTGAAACGGTACATCCGCACCTGAAACTTCTTCCCCAGCTTCTCCAGCAGCCCCTTGTTGTTCAGCGCTTCCAGCGCCTTCTCCTTCCGCGTCTTGCCGTCTTCAGCCAGCGCCATCGACTTGGAATCGTCCACCACCACCGCCACAATGTTTTGCTGCGGCTTCAATGTCGCCACGCTCATCGCGGGCTGCCACAGCATCAGCAGCACAATCGCCAGCAGCATCGATTGCAGCAGCCACAACAATGCCAGCCGCGCCCCACGCGCCCTCCCCGAGGCCCGATCCTTCATCCGCCAGACCGGCACTGCCAGCGCCGCCGTTCCCGCTATGATGCACGCCGCCAGCGCCCACACCGGCCATGCCCCAAGCAGCACAAAGCTCCCCTTGGAAAAGACCGTGCCAGAATAGTTGAATAGGAATTCGAACATGAATTGAGCTGCCGGCTGGACTCCTCTTCTTTCTTCCTTAATGCGTCATCGCGTAGATGATGTAGTTGATTCCGATCCGGTAGGCCAGCGATGCGTAGCGCTCGGGATACCGCGGATGATCTGCCCATTCCCAGGCGTCGCCCAGATCCATGTTGTGACAGATCGCCACCATGATCCGGCCGTTGTCGTCATAGATGGCTCGCCATTTCGGTTCCACGCCATCGTATTCGTACGTCCGGCCCGTGTAGAACATGATGATCCCGGGCACCTGAAAACGCTCGTCCAGATCGTACAGCACATGGAAGATGGCGTCCTTGTTCTCAATATCCACTATCTGGCGATCCGGAAACACCCGGCTCATGCTCGCCGTGAAAATATCCCACTCGAAAGTCCCGTGGAAGTCATCCGTCATCAGAAACCCGCCCCGCTGCAGGTATTCCCGCAGCTTCTGCGCCTGGTTCTCCGGCAGGTCCCAGTGCCCCGCCTCCACCACGTAAACCCACGGATAGTTAAAAATATCGTCGCTCTCGAGATCGACGATCTGCTCCACCGAGCGTGTATGAATTCGCGACAGCCGCCGCACTCCCTGCACAAACTGCCGGTCTGCTTTCGGCCAGTCCACCGTCCAGTTCCCCCGCGCCGCCCACAACCCCGACCCGCCCCGGAAATTCGGATATCGTAGTCGCGCAAAGGCGTACTCCGTCTTTTCCTTCGCGTCCTCAGGCAGCCTCATCGGGCCTTCGTCCTCATCGAACGCCATCCGCCGCTGGAAGGCATACCCCGCGCTCAACAGCGTGATCCACGCGACAAGCGCGACAATGAAATTCTGGAATCGCATCAGGCCGCCCTGGTTTGGCTTTAGAATACCACAGGGTTCGATTGAACTCTTTGACGCGCCCCGCCGTCATTTGGTCTCATGATCGTCATGGTTTGTTGCGACGAACTCGAGCAGCTCGCCGATCGCGGCTTCCTCCGCATCGGCCCCGTCCACACCCTCCGCGACGGGCGCATCCTCAACGAAATCGACACCGAATACTTCCTCGTCTTCGGCGACTCCCGCCCCTCCTTCATCGGCCTCAACTACTGCCCCTTCTGCGGCAAAATCATCTCCCGCGGCTTGTGGAACCTCGAAAAGAAAAAACAGGGCCGCTAGAGCCGCTACCATGACTCCATCGGCTCACATTCCCGTCAGCGAGTATCTCCGGACCTGCTACCGTCCGACGTGGATTTCATCGATGGCGTGCTGGAAGAACGTAACTTGGGAGAATTCGACCACAGCGATCTCCGGGCCTGGATCGCCCGTTGGGTAAGAAACAACGGCCGGCCAATCGGATTGAACTCCTTCATCGCATTGCGCACCCGCATCCGCCCCACCCGCTACCGCGTCCCCGACGGCGTCATCATCGAAGGCAAGCGCCCCAAACAGGGCATCCTCGAACGTCCCCCCTCGTTGCCATCGAGATCCTCTCCCCCGAAGACCGCCAGAGCCGCATCCAGCAACGTATCGATGATTACCTCGGCATCGGAACCCGTTTCGTCTGGCTCATTGGCCTCACCGCCCGCCGCGCTTGGGTCTACACCACCCACCCGATCGAAGAGGCCAAGGACGGCATGATCCGCGTTGACCACCCGGCCTTCACCCTCCCCCTCCACGAACTCTTCGCCACCATCGACCGCATGACGGAATAGCCGTCCGCGCGGATGCCGGGTCGCGTTATCGCGGATTCTCAACCACCCAGACGTTGCTCTCCATCGTGTTTTCTCCGAACGCGATATGGCGGCCGTCCGGCGATGGCACGGGACTCTCCGTGTGGAGCAGCCCTTTGTACAATACCGTCACTTCGCCATCGAGGGAAATGCGCGCCAGCGGCGGCTCTTTCGAAGCCCAGGCGGTCGCGTACACGGCATGTCCATCCGCTGCCCACGCAACGCATTGAACGTTGCCCCACCCAATCAGAGAGATGTCGCGCGGCGGTTGGCCGGCCAGAGACAAGAGCCGGATGCGGTTGCTGCCCATACCCCAGCCCACCGCAATCCACTGTCCATCGGGCGACAAGTCCCAGGAGTCCGGAAGCGGAGCGTCCATCCGCGCCAACTCGCGTTTTCTCCCCTCCATCGGATCGAATGCCGTGAAGATCGCTTGATCTTGGATCTTCTCGCTCAACACGCAGAGAGACCGTGGCGCCGAAGGACAGCGGAATCGGGGATGGCTCAACAGGGTCGCCCCGGGGGCAGTTCCCGTGGCGGCCATGCGTGACGGAACCGGATACCCAGCTACGCCGAGCACGGGGTGAGGCTGCCCCCCGCTCACCCCCACCCGCATCAACCGGCCTTCGTTCGCCTGCCTTTGCCCCTCGGTGTCCGGCGAAGCGAGGTACAGGATCCACCGCCCGTCGGGGCTGAATCGCGCATCCCTTCTCTCTTCCTGCCCCGTAACCACTTTCCGCGGTGCCTGCGCCTTCACATCCTGCCGGAAAATATCCAGGCGGCCGGTCCTGTCGGAGGTGTATAGAACGGACTGCCCATCCTGGCTCCACGCCGTCGGCCAGTTAATCATTTCATCAAATGTCAGGCGCCGGGGCGTGCTCAACCGGGAGCCGCCCGCCTCCAGGTCTCCCACGTAGACAGTGCTCCGAAAGCGCTTTCGGACAAACGACAAGCGCGCTCCGCCGGCGCTGAGGGTGTCGAACAAATGGCCGCCCCAACTGGTCAGCCGCCGCGGCTTGCCGCGAACCCGCGCGGTCCGGGCATCCACCCGTATGTCCCACAGGTTGGCGCTGGCCTCGTTCGGAGACTCTTCCTGCCGGGAGTAGATGATGCGCCCATCCCGCGTCCAACAGAAGCTTCCCAGCTTTCGATCGGAAAGAATCACGTTGCTCCGTCCGCTGTCCAGATGGTAGCTTTCGATGCTGGATTCACCCCTCTCGCGCCTGCTGTACGCCACCCGGCGGCTGTCCGGAGACCATGCGAAGCTATCCTGATACCCGGAAACGGCAACGATCTTGTGCGCGCCCTCGCCGGAGGCGTCCGCCAGCCAGATCGCATCCCGGCCGCGTTGAAAGACAATGTGAGATTCGTCAGGCGATAAAGCAGCGAAATTGGCGTTGTCGATCAGCTTGCGCGGCGCCGCGCCATCCAGCGGAAACACCCAGATTCCAGACCGATCCTTCGGCCCCAGCGGTCCGCTGACCAGCAGTTTGGTCCCATCCTGGAACCATTTTACGGTCGTTCACCGGAAACAGCAGTTTTCCGGCGGCGGAAAGGTGCGGATCTCTCCCGTGGCGATCTTCCGTATGTGGAGTCCCGTCAGGTCCACGTAAGCTAGAGAGGCCCCGTCGGGGGAGAGGAAAGCTCGGGGCACCGGATCTTCCGGCGGATTGTTCGTCACCTGCCGGATCGTCAACTCAGGCGCCGCCGACGGCTCGCCGAACCACCCGAGTTCCCAACCCGTAAGCGCTACCCCCAGCGCCAACAGGAGTGCCGCCGCTGCCGGCCACCACCCGCGCCGGGACGTAGGCCCCATTACGCGCTCCAAGTCAGCCCGCAACTCTTCTGCGCTCTGGTACCGCCGGGCTCGGTCTCTTTCCAGGGCCTTGAAAATGACCCGTTCCAGCCTTGCGGGGATAGCGGAATTCCTCAGGCGCGGCGGGATCGGATTCCCGGCGAGGATCGCCTCCACCGTTTGCGCGGGCGTGCCGCCCTCGAACGGCCGGGTCCCCGTGGTCATTTGATACAGCACGACACCCAGGGAGAAGAGATCGCTCCTGGCATCCACATTCTCCCCGCGCGCCTGCTCCGGCGACATGTAGCTTGCCGTGCCCATCGCCCGCCCCGGGATGGTTACCGTGGATTCGGACGCCGAAGTCGCGGAGCCCGCCATTGCCTCGGGAACTGCATGCGGCTCAGACCGCAGCTTCGCCAGGCCGAAATCCAGGATCTTCACAGGCCCCCGGGCCGTAATGAAAATGTTCGCAGGCTTGATATCCCGGTGCACGATCCCCTTGGCGTGGGCTGCCTCCAACGCTTCACACACCTGCGTGGCGATCGCAACCGCTTCGTCCGCCGCCAGCGCGCCCCCTGCCAGCCGTTGTTTCAGCGATTGCCCTTCGATCAGTTCCATCACCAGGAACGGCTGCCCATCGTACTCGGCGACATCGTACAGAGTGCAGATGTTCGGATGATTCAACGCCGAGATCGCCCGCGCCTCCCTCCGGAACCTCTCCCGCGCATCCGGGGTATCCACATAATCCTCCGGCAGAAACTTCAAAGCCACATCGCGGTCCAGCCGTGTATCCGTAGCCTGGTAGACCTCTCCCATCCCGCCGCGCCCGATTAGGCCGGCAATCCGGTAATGGCCGATTTCCTGACCTGCCGGGAATCTCGCCGCCGCGTCAGCCTCGCCGCCGAACAGTTCCAGCGCCGGAGCCGGCAGGAACTGTTCCACCCGCCCTTCGTATTCAAGCAGTGACTCTACTTCCCGCCGCAACCCCTCATCGCCGGCACAGACCTCGTTCAGGAAGGCAGACCGGCGCGCCGCTTCGAGCGCCATCGCCCGCTCGACGATCTCCTCAACACGCTGCCATTCAGGCGGTTCCATAATGCCCGAAATGTGAACTAATCATATCAGAGAAAAATCCCCGTTCAATTACGGGTTTCGGCTTAATTCCGGCAATGATAGTAGGGCGCGCGCACATATCTACCTTTTCTCCCAGTCTTGCCATTCCGCAACCCACACGTTACCCGTGCGCTCGCCCATGCTGAATACGATACTGTCGGGACCTATCGAGATCTGGAGTTGCTCGAGATCCATGTTCAATAAGGACTCGCGCGCGCTGTGGAAATGAAGAACAGCGAACGGCTCTCCTGCCGCTTGCCCGTTGGCTGGTTCCAGCCGCTGCGCCCATAAGCAGCGATAACCGTCCCAATCCGAAATGTAGTAAACCAGGCTCCCATCGGGCGACCACCGTTGCTTGTCCACAAACGATGTTCCGTCCGTGAGCGGTATCCACTCCTTCTCCCGGATCGGTTGACCGCCATTGAAGCGCGCGACGTACATCTTCGACGCCCCGGCTGTCGTATTGAAAAAACCAATCCACTTGTTATCCGGAGAAAAGTGTGCCCCATGCACTCTTCCGATTGGATGACTGATGATCCCGGCGTGGCGGCGCGAAGCCATGTCGAGCAGATGCACTCCACCGATAACAGTGTTGAACAGAGCGTGTCTTCCATCGAAAGACCAATCCGTCAGCACGCCGCAATCCGGGCAGATAACCTCGGGGATACCTCGTCCCACAGGCATGATGTAGATGGGCCATTTGTTTTCTTCCCGGCTGCTGAATGTGAACCTGGAGCAGTCCGGCGAGAAGAGCGCCCAGTATTTGTTTGAGCGGATATTGGTCAGTGCGGAACGCCTGCCCGTTCTGAGATCTTTGAGCCAGACCTCCTGATTGCCCGACTTATCGGAAACGAACAGCAGGGAGGAGCCATCCCTGCATAGCGAGGGGGAACCATTGATGGCGGCATCCTGCGTCAACCGCTGTTGTCTTCGGAGAACCTTCCCGTGGTTCGTGTCGGCGGCAACGCTCCAAATATCAACGTTATGATTCAGAACGGAAAATACCACGCGAAGCGTGCCGTTTGTCGTTCTTGCCACCGATGGGACAGCCTCCCGCGCCGGTCCCGAAGTCAGCCGGTGTGGACCGCCGCTAACCTTCCAGGTTTTCTCAGGAATTCGGATCAGCCACAGGTTCGTGCTGTCTCCGGAGCGTGCCGGGAACACCCATTGATCGCTTCCCGCCCAAGCGGGAGTGACAACAACCCCTGGATAGGCTTGAAGACTGCCGCTGAGGTTCGCATTGCGGATCGCCTGTAATGCTCCGGTTCGTATGGCAAGACGCGAATCCAGAGTCACAGCCCACCAATCGACGCTCTCATCGCTCGGCAGTCTCTCGTTACCATTGCCCAGCAGCAGCAGGTGCTTCCCGGTAGGCGACCAGACTGGATATGCGGCGGCGGCAAACTCAGTGGCGATCTCCCGGGAAACACCGCCTGCCGAAGGCACTACAAAGACCTTGCTGGCGCCGCGATTCAACTGCGTCGCGCCGGGTTGTCCAATCCAGAACGCGATCCAATTTCCGTCCGGAGAGAAACGCGGTCCACGACCTTCGGAAGCGATTCTTGTGGGAGGGCCTCCGGCCACCGGCGCGGTATAAATTCCTCCGCCTTCCCGCTCCGATCGAAAGGCGACCTTCGTACCGTCGGGAGAGAATTCTGGTTCGTGCTCGTCCGCCGGATCTTGCGTGATCCGAACCGGGTCCCCACCGCGAGCCGGCTGAACATATATGTCCAAGTTGTCCTCACCGCTACGATCGGACGCATAGGCTAGAAGCGTGCCGTCCCGAGAAACGGCGGGGTCGGTGGTCAAACCGGAGTCGGAGGTCAGTCGTCTCAGGGTCGGCGCGGGGGCCGGCGCGGGAGCGGTAAGCCATCCCGATTTTATTCCAATCACCATGACGCCAAGGGCCAGCAGCAAAGTAAGCGCTGCAAACCGCCGGCGTGCCAATCGCCTCGGATTCTGCAATAGTTCGAGGTCGGCGCGCATGTCGCCGGCCGTCTGGTACCGTCTGGCTCGATCTTTCTCCAGGGCCTTGAAAATGATCTGTTCCAGCTTCGCCGGGATGAGCGGATTCCGAAGTCGCGGCGGGACGGGACTGCCGCCATTGATTGCCTCGAGAGTTTTCGCCGGAGAGTCCCCCTCGAAGGGGCGCATCCCGGTTGCAATGTGATATAGCACCACGCCCAAAGAGAAGAGGTCGCTCCTGGCATCGACATCATCGCCGCGGGCTTGCTCAGGCGACATATAGCTCGCTGTGCCCACGGCCCTCCCCGGAATGCTGATTGTGGATTCCGGAGCCGAACCCGTGGAGTCCGGTGTGTTCCCGAAAAGCGGCGGGGCGTCACCCTTCAGCTTGGCGAGCCCGAAATCGAGGATCTTCACCGGTCCACGGGAGGTAAGGAAAACGTTGGCCGGTTTGATGTCCCGATGCACGATGCCCTTGGCGTGGGCTGCCTCGAGTGCCTCGCAGACTTGCGACGCGATCACGATCGCTTCGCCTGGCTCGAGCGCGCCTCCCGTCAGGCGTTGTTTGAGCGATTCTCCTTCGATCCGTTCCATCACCAGGAACGGCTGCCCATCGTACTCCGCGACATCATAGAGCGTGCAGATGTTCGGATGATTCAGCGCGGAGATCGCCCGCGCCTCCCTCCGGAACCTCTCCCGCGCGTCCGGGGTATCCACATAGTCCGCCGGCAGAAACTTCAAAGCCACATCGCGGTCCAGCCGGGTGTCCGTGGCTTGGTAGACCTCACCCATCCCGCCGCGTCCGATCAAGCCCGCAATCCGGTAATGACCGATTTCCTGACCTTCCGGGAATCTCGCCGCCGCAACCGCTTCGCCGCCGAACAACTCCAGTACCGGAGCCGGCGGAAACTGTTCCACCCGCCCTTCGTATTCGAGCAGTGACTCCACTTCCAGGCGCAACCGCTCGTTGCCGGCACAGACCTCGTTCAGGAATCGAGGCCGGCGCGCCGCTTCGAGCCCCATCGCCCGCTCGATGATCTCCTCAACGCGCCGCCACTCAGCCGGCTCCATAGCTCGCACCCGTGTCCATCTGCCGCATCAGCCACATCCTTGCCAATCGCCAGTCCCGCGCCACGCTATCCGGCGAAATACTCAAAACCTCAGCCGTCTCCTCGACGGTCAGCCCTCCGAAGAAACGCAACTCCACCACGCGGCCCTTGCGCGGATCCATCCTGGCCAACGCCCGCAGCGCGTCATCAATAGCGATCAGGTCGGCGGCCCGTTCCTGGGAAACCGCCAAACCCTCCTCGATCGGAACATGGGGAGCCCCGCCGCCCCGCTTGGCGGCATGCCGGGCGCGCGCATGATCCACGACAATTCCCCGGATGATCTCCGCGCACAAAGCGAAGAAGTGTGCCCTTCCTTGCCAATCCACTTTCTGGCCGCCCAACAGCCGGACATAGGCTTCCTGCACAAGCGATGTGGTCGTCAAGCTTGCATCCGCGTGACCGGCTCTCCTCAGCCGCTGTTTCGCGATGCGCCGCAGGTCCTGTCCGATCAAGGCGACAAGGTGATCGAGCGCTCCGGCATCGCCTTGCCGCCAGTTCTGGAGCAAGCGGGTGATCTCGTGTTGCGAGTCGTCCGGCATCACTGATCGCGACCCGATCATATCAGAAAATGCCGTTCAATTCGCGAGCAAACCCGACAAGTAAACCCGGTCGCCATGACGCCGGGTTTGAAGCAAGCGCATGGTGTCGTGGTTTGGATGGGGTCCCGTCAAAACGCGGTTCGAACATATCAAGAATTCCGGCCGGCGGCGTTACAGGTTTCCCTTTCCTATTCCGGTAAGCCAAGTGAGGGCCAACGCCACGCTGTCAAATTCGATTGGAACGCGCACGGCTCGTCGAACCCGGCGGGCGTCCGCGGCCCGGCGGCAACGTGATCGCAAGTCCGGCCCCCTGATTGACTCGAAAGGAGAGTGGAGTATGAATATAGTCGACAGCGTATTGCGGAACGGCTTCAAAGCCGCCGCAACACTCACTATTGTGTTGCTCGTCCCGGCGCTCGCGCTCGGGCAGGCATCTACTGAAGTTAAACTAACGGTCCAACTGGACAAGTTCTCGTGGTACTGGGAGGATGGAGATCCGAATAATTACGGCACTGCTGCCAGTGACCTGACGCCCGTACCCGCGGGAACCGCAAAGTCAATGAAGCGGAATGTGATCTACGCGGACGTTGTCTCTATCAACGGCAAACCCGCCCGGGGGGCCTACGTATCGCATGGCGTCGGCTTGGCTACCGCGAACAGTGACCTGTCGCGCAATCACGCACACTACTTCGTGCTGGATATCAAGACGCCGGAACTCGCGCAAATCGGCGGCCTGTTCGGCACTTTCCTCTCATCCGGCGCCTCGGCCCCCGGCGCGCCGCCGGGCGCGGGATTGTGGTGTGTCTATGGCGGCAGCGGAGCCTACATCGGCGTCCGCGGTCAAGGCTCCAATGTCGGCGGAACCAACTTCCACACGACAACCATGAAGGAGGACTTGACGGCGCGGCGGGCCTTCAGCAACGGTCAACTGAAGCTCGATTTTTACCTGACCGTCGAGAACGCGCCCGAAATCCAGGCCGCCTATCATTCCGCTGACGGCAGCCCAGTGTCCAACGCCAATCCGGCAAGCCCCGGTGAAACCCTGATGCTCCAGGTGAAGGCGAATTGGCCCACCAGTCCGCCGCGTGAGCCGGGCAGGATGTTTCCCGAGAATCCGCTGAACCAGGTGGCGAACCTGGTCGAGGCCTCCGTGAACGACATTGCCGCGGAAACAATCAACATGGTCGGCTGGCCGGGCACGCGGGACCGGTTCCGGGTCGATGTGCGATTACCCGCGGGAACCGCGCGAGGAGATGCAAACCTGCAATTGACCAGCGGCTACATTCCCGGCGTTCCTTATATCCTCCCTGTGCGGTAGACCCATTGCAACAGAGCCAGGAACCACACAAAAAGGAGGCCCGAAATGAACACGAGTACAAAGTTAGGCCGCAAGCAGCTTAGCCGGGAGAAAAGACTCGCCACGCTGGCTTTGGTGACGGCGTTGGCGGCGCCGCTCGCGGCGCTGGAGCTGGACAACGTCAGAACGATCGAATTCCCAGGTGCCGTAAATACCGTGGCCAACGGCATCAACGATGCCGGCGATATTGCCGGCCACTACAAGGATACTGCAGGGATTCAACACGGTTTTCTGTTGAAGGAAGGAAAGTTCACCCCGATGAATTTCCCCGGCGCAGCCAGCACTCTGACCCAGGGAATTAACAAGGCAGGGGACATGGCCGGGTTTTATCGGACCGGCGACGGCGTGAATCACGGCTTCTTCTATAGCGGAGGGAAATACATAAGTATCGACGTGCCCGACGCCATGTTTACCAACCCCTTCGGGCTCAACGACAACGGCGAAGTGGTCGGGCACACCCAGTTCCCGGGTGAGCCGATGAAGGGCTTCGTGTGGAAGCAAGGTCGGTTCAGCTTCTTCACCTACCCCGAACCGAATGACATGGGCTGCGGTTTGGGGATCAATAATAACGGCGACATCGTGGGCCATTGGCGGGATACGAATGGGGTTACTCGCGGCTACGTGCTGAGGAAAGGGCGGTTCGTTTCGTTTGAATTCCCGGGGGCGCGGGCGACGGTCCCCGGCATGGCGCCGACCGGAATCTCCTCCTCCGGCGAAGTGGTTGGGCAGTACACTGCATCAGACGGCAAGAACGCGGCTTTCCTCCGGAGCAACGACGCCTTCACTACCCTGAGAGTTCCAGGCGCCGCTCAAACGATCGGGAATGGTATTAACAACGTGGGCGACATGGTTGGGTTTTGGGTCGACTCTAAGAACGCCAATCATGGCTGGGTGGCGCGGATGCCTCGCAAGACTCCCAGCCAGGTGTTGACCGTGGATGATGACGGCGCGGATTGCCCTAACTCTCTGCGCACCATCCAGGAAGCCGTCACACAGGCGCAAGGCGGCGCCACCATCCTGGTCTGCTCTGGGACTTACCGCCATACAGTCGAGATCGCCGGTGCCGCGAAGAACGCACTGAAGTTGATAGCCGTGGGCGGTCAGAACGAGGTCGTCTTGCAGGGCGACTACACGGAACGAGATGGCTTCCACCTCAAGGACGTGAATAACGTTCTGATTCGCGGCTTCACCGTGCGCGACTTCGGCAACCTGGCCACTACCGCCACGGCGTGGGGAGATGGCAAACAGATTTACCTCGAGAATGCGCACTACAACACGATCGAGTTCAACCAGGTGATCGATGGCGACATGATGGGCATCATGCTGCTGGATTCCAGCCACAACCTGGTCCGTCACAACACGGCATTCGTCGACCGTGGCAGCCTGGCCAACTGCGGCATCCACATACAGGGAACCGGGTCCGTAGCCAACGAGTTCACGCAGAACCAGATCATCGGTAATCTGATGGCCGGGATTATGCTCACCGGCGCAGGCCCGGACAACCACATCGCTGACAATAGCATCGTCTCCAACGGGCGGTTCGGGATTACCAACAGCGGCGCCGGCGGCACGCTCATCGAAGGCAATCGAGTCAGCTACAACGGTGGTCCTTGGGGCCTCACGCCTTACCCTGTTTCCGTGCTTGGATTGGGTCGCGGGATTTCGGTTACCGGTTCGGACGGTGTCGTGGTGTTTGACAATCGCGTTCGTGGGAACTCCGAGGTCGACATCTTTTGGGACGGCGCCGGTTCCATCAGGTTCGATGCGAATGCCTGCGATGCGTCGAACACGATCGGCGTGTGTGCCCAGCCCGCTCAAAGATGATCGCTCGGAAACCTTTCGAGAAAGTTGACGCTTGAACAAATCATCCCGGGCTTTCCCGCCTGGAAAAGGAGGATGAAATGCACATTTTCAAAGAAACCTGGAGGTTTAACTTGCCCTCCGGCCTAATCATGTGGGTCGTGGGAACCGCGGGGCTGCTCTCCGCGCAACTGCCGGCGCCGCCGCAACCGCCACGGGTCGTGATGCTCGATGTGCTTGTCGAGAATCTCGTCAGCTACCGGTTGGACGTGGCGGACCCGCTCACGTTTGCGGCCGCTCGCGGGCCGGTCGCCTCGCCGGTGGTCCGAACGTTTCAAGAGGTAATCGGCGTCGGCGACATCATCTCGGTAAACGGCAAACCCGCGAAGGGAGTCTGGACGAACTATGGTCATACCCTGAATCTCAGTCCGGCTCCGGCGCCCGGCGAGCCCATCGCCGATGTCGCGTCTTCGACGGGTCACATCGAGTGCAGTTGGGTGTTCTACACGACTGACGGGGTTTTTGTCGGCAGTCTGAACGACCGCGGCGTGGGGATGCACTCGATGACAGGGGGTGGCGGAGCGTTCCTGGGAGCGCATGGGGAACACCGTAACGGGCCGCGCGGCCCGGGCGGCTTCGATCCGCCCATCCGGCGCGCTTCGGTGACCGAGGATCCCTCCATGCGCCGCGTGAACGGCGGCGGAACGTGGCAGGCGCTGGTTTACCTGACCCCCGCGTTTTGGCCCGAAATCGACAGCACGCCTCAGGGCTCCGCAATTTTCCATGCCGATTTCTCGCAGGTGACACCTGCCCGCCCGGCCGAACCCGGGGAAATGCTGATCATTCGAGCGAAAGGCCTGGGACCCACCCTTCCGGATCTACGGCCGGCCGGCCTGGTCCGGTTTGGCAACGGCCCCTACGATCAGGTGAGTTCGCCAGTCGAGGTCTCCGTCGGCGGGAAAACAACGGAGGTACTGAACAAGATCGGCTGGCCGGGCGAGACCGATGTGTACCGCGTGGACTTCCGCATGCCCTCTGGAATTCCACCCGGCATCGTTGCTCTGCAAATAACCGCCGCTTGGATCCCTGGTCCCGCCGCATCGATTGCCGTGAGATGAATGACAAAGCGGGCGCCGTACCCGGAATCTCGCACCGAGCCCGCCGTCCCGGCACATGAAGCATCTCAACACGCCAACCGTGATACGATATTTCCGCACGGAACCGCCGCGCATTGAGCGGGCCGCCGCCCAACCCCTCACCCTGCT
>JADLBG010000061.1 GCA_020847895.1 Bryobacterales bacterium | reverse complement strand
GCAGCTTTTCCGCAAATTGAAAGTTTACGCCGGCGGCAAGCATCCTCACGAAGCGCAGAAGCCTGTGCTGCTGAACGCCTAGGCTGCATGGCGACCATCCACACCACCGGAATCCCCGCGATCCGGTCGCATGAAGAAACATTCAACCCGCGCCGCCGGCGCGGTTCCATTAGCGAGGTTGCGTTTTGGCAGGTACGTTGATTCAACACTTGGGGACCGGGCGCCGGAAGAGTTCCGTGGCGCGCGTGTTCCTGCGTCCCGGTAAGGGACAGATCACGGTAAACGGCCGTGAGATGGAAGACTTCTTCACCACCCCGTCTTCGCGCGCCGCGGTGCGGCAGCCCCTGCTGGCTACCGAGACGGCGGACAAGTTCGATGTATTGGTGCTCACCTGCGGCGGGGGAGTGGCGGGCCAGGCAGGCGCAGTTCGCCTCGGCATCGCGCGCGCACTGGTCGAGTTCAATGCCGAACTGCGCGGCAAACTGAAAGGCCTGGGCTTCCTGACGCGCGACCCGCGCGCCCACGAACGGAAGAAGTATGGCCAGAAGGGCGCCCGGCGCCGGTTCCAGTTCTCCAAGCGCTAGCTTGGAAGGCATTCACTTCGTGGACATTCGGCGCATCCCCGGATGGTGCGCCGCGGTTGGAAACCAACAGAAGCCTTGGCGGAGTTGACCCGTTCGCGCAAATCTCGCTTTGGACCGCGCGAACTCTCACCGCCGTAAAGGCGCATCTAAGGAGGCATTTTGCCGTCGATTACGATGAAAGAATTGCTCGAAGCGGGCGTTCACTTCGGGCACCAGACCAAGCGCTGGAACCCAAAGATGAAGGAATACATCTTTGGCGAACGCAACGGCATCTACATCATAGACCTGCAAAAGACGTTGAAGCTGTTCAAGGACGCCATGCGGTTTGTCGAGGAGATGGCGGGGAACGGCAAGACGGTTCTTTTCGTGGGAACCAAAAGACAGGCGCAGGAAGCGGTGGCGGAAGAAGCCTCGCGCTGCAGCCAGTATTATGTCAACCAGCGCTGGCTGGGCGGTCTGTTGACCAACTTCGTGACCGTGCGGAAGTCCATCAACCGGTTGAAAGAACTCGACGAGATCGCAGAGAACGGCTGGATCGGCCGTTCGAAAAAGGAAGTCATCCGGCTCGAGCGCGAGCGCAAGCATCTCATGTCGAACCTCGCCGGCATCAAGGACATGCCCGGTCTGCCCGACATGCTGTTCGTGGTGGATTCAAACAAGGAATCCATTGCCGTGGCCGAGGCGAAGAAGCTCGGCATCCTCGTAGTGGCTGTCGTGGACACCAATTGCGACCCCGACATGGTGGATTATGTGATCCCGGGAAACGACGACGCCCTGCGCGCCATCCGGCTGTTCACAAACAAGATTGCCGACGCCGTCATCGAAGGCCGGCAGAGGGTGTCCGAAGCCGACTTTGCGCCCGTGGTCGCCGCCGCCGAATCGACCGAAGAGGGAACGGCTGAACCCGCCGACATTACCCAATACCTGGATCCGCAATACTCCCAGCAGTTGATGGCGGAAAGCCTCGTCGAGGACGATCTGTCCACGCTGCCGATCAAAGGCCGACGCCGCGCGGAAGCGGAGGAAGACCTCGGATTCCGCGGCTAGCGCCGGATCCGCGAACGCTGTCTCGAGACGATGATTGGGAAAACCGAAGGAATCAGAACCATGGCCGAAATAACCGCCCAGATGGTGAAGGAACTCCGCGACCGGACCGGCGCGGGAATGATGGAATGCAAAGCCGCTTTGAAGGAGGCCAACGCAGATTTGGCGGAGGCGGAAGTGGTCCTGCGCAAACGCGGTATCGCTTCTGCTTCGAAGAAATCGGCGCGGACCACAAGGCAGGGCGTGATCGGCAGCTATATTCACCCCGGCTCGCAGTTGGGCGTGATGGTGGAAGTGAATTGCGAATCGGACTTTGTGGCGCGAACCGAAGATTTCGCCGAACTGGTGAAAGACATCGCAATGCAGATTGCCGCCGCCGATCCGCAATTTATCCGCCGCGAGGACGTCACCGCCGAGGTAATCGAGAAAGAGAAGGACATTCAGCGCGCCCGCGCGCTCGCCGAAGGCAAGCCGGAGAAGATCATCGACAAGATCCTTGAGGGCCGGATGTCCAAGTTCTATGAGGAGATCTGCCTTCTCGAGCAGCCGTTCGTCAAAGAGAACACCATAAAAGTGGAAGATCTCATCAAGAGCAAGATCGCCAAACTCGGAGAGAACATCTCCGTCGCGCGCTTCGTGCGGTTCAAGGTGGGTGACGCGCAGGCGGCTGAGTAGAGGGCGCCTCCGTGGCTCGCTACCGGCGCATTCTCCTGAAGTTGAGCGGCGAGGTTCTGGCCGGAGCCAACCGGTTCGGAATCGATCCGGATCGCATTGAGTCCCTGGCGTCGGAACTCGCCGCACTGGCTCGAACCGGCATTCAGGTTGGCCTCGTGGTGGGGGGCGGCAATTTCTTTCGTGGAGTTTCGGCCGCGGCGCAGAACATGGACCGCGTTTCCGCGGATCACATGGGCATGCTCGCCACGGTGATCAACGGCATCGCGCTCCAGGATGCCCTCGAGAAGAAGGGCATCGCGACGCGCGTCATGACGGCCATCCACATGAACCAGATTGCGGAGCCCTACATTCGCAGACGGGCCATTCGCCACCTGGAGAAGGGACGAATCGTCATTTTCGTCGCCGGCACTTCCAACCCCTACTTCTCCACGGATACGGCCGCCACGCTGCGCGCCCTCGAGATAGGCGCGGACGTGGTCGCCAAAGCCACCCGGGTAGACGGGGTGTACGACAGGGATCCGATGCAGTCCGCCGACGCCGTGCTCTATCGCGAGGTGAGCTACCAGGAAGTGCTTTCCAAAGGGTTGCGGGTGATGGACGCATCCGCCGTGGCGATGTGCCGCGAAAACACGCTTCCCATTCTGGTTTTCAATTTGACCACTCCCGGCAATATAATGCGAATGGCGATGGGCGAACCGGTAGGAACGCTCATACGCTCGTGAACGAGACGAGAACTGATATGAAACAAGGACATTCCGCATCTGGCCCAAGCACCAATTCAGCGGGCGTGAAAGCGATCGAAGCGAATGCGAAGACGCGCATGGAGAAGGTTCTGGCGGATCTGATCCACGCCATGTCCGCCATTCGCACGGGACGGGCTTCCGTCAGCCTGCTGGATAACATCAAGCTCGATTATTACGGAACGCTGACGCCGCTGAACCAATTGGCCACGCTGCACGTTCCCGAACCGAGCATGATCACCCTCCAGCCCTGGGATTCTTCGCAGATCGGGCCCATCGAGAAGGCCATCCGCTCCTCCGATCTCGGACTGAACCCCATGAATGACGGGAAACTGATTCGCGTTCCCATTCCTCCGCTCACGCAGGACCGGCGCAAGGAACTGGCCAAGCACCTGCACACCGTAACCGAGGACCACCGCGTTGCCGTCCGCAACATCCGGCGCGACGCCAACGAGGCGGTGAAGAAGCTGGTGAAGGACAAACTGATCAGCGAGGATGAGGAGCGCCGCGCCCTCGATGAAGTGCAGAAGCTCACCGACGCGGAAATGAAGAAGATGGATGAAGCTTCGAAGGCCAAGGAAAAAGAGATCATGGAATTGAAGTAGGCCGCAACCCGGCCGCTTTGTAATGGTTCGCGTACACTGAGGGTATGGCACTGGCGGCCGCCCTCTTTTTGCTTTTCTGGTGGCAACAGGCGGACCACGTCGCGGAAGGCCGCAAGGCTCTGGAAGCGAACAACTACGCTGCCGCGGCCGCGGAGTTCGCCAAGGCAATCGAGGCGGATCCGAAGGACTGGACGTCGCGTTTTCACCTCGCCCTCTCCCTCAGTATGCTCAACAGGGACGTGGAGGCCATTGCGGCCTACCGTAAGGTGCTCGAGGATCAGCCCGGGCTCTATCAGGCGCAATTGAATCTCGGCATCCTGCTGCTCGGACAGAAGCAAGCCGCCGAAGCGTTGAAGCCGCTCGAAGCGGCGGCGCAACAAAAGCCCAGGGAGTACCGGCCCGCCTTCTATCTCGCGGAAGCGCTTTCGGCAACGGGTGACTTCGCCAAGGCGGAGCCCCTCTACCGCGCGGCGCTCGAGGCGCAGCCGAACTCTCCGGAAGCCGCCGCCGGCTTGGCGCGCGCTCTGGCGAAGCAGAACCGTCTCGCGGACGCGGATCCCTACTACCGCCAGGCTGCCGCGGCGCCGGAATTCAAGCGCGCGCTGCTCGAACTGGCGGGTCTCTATGAACAGGCGAAGCAGCCGGACAAGGCCATCCCGCTTTATCGCGAATTTCCCGGCGACCCGGCCGCAAGAGAGCGGCTGGGGGAATTGCTGCTCGAGGGCGGCAAAGCGGCGGATGCGATTCCGGAACTCGAGCGCGCCTATCAGCAATCCCCGACCAACGCCAACCGGCTGGCGCTCGCCACCGCATATCTGCGCGCCAAGCAGTCGGACAAAGCGCTCCCGCTGCTCGAGAAAGCCGTGGCGGCGGAGCCGGATCAGTTGGACCTGCGCCTGTACTACGGCAGGGCGTTGCGCGACCAGCGCAATTTTCAGGCCGCCGCCCGGGAATTCTACAAGGCCACGCAGCTGAAATCCGATTCCCGTGAGGCGTGGAACGAGTTGGCCGGAATGCTGATTCTGCTCGAAAATTACCCGCAGGCGCTGGCGGCGCTCGACCGCGCGCAGGCCTTGGGAGGGGAAGAGAACCCCGCTTACTGGTACTTTCGCGCGATCATTCTCGACCGCAACCACGAATATAAACTGGCGCTGCCGAATTATGAGAAGTTCCTTTCACTCAGCCAGAACCAGCATCCCGACGAGGAGTTCAAAGCCCGGCAGCGCATCAAGGTGATTCATAAGATACTGAACAAGCGATGAAGTGTTTTCTGCTCCTCCTTACCGGATTCTCCCTTTGCGCGCAGCAACCGCCGCTCGACCTCGATGCCGTGCGGGCGGAACCGCGCCCCGACAAGAGGTATGAGAAAGCGCTGGACTTTGCTTCCGAGCAGATCACCGAGGCGCGGAAACAATATCAGGACGGCAAGTTCGACCAATTCCGTCACTGTGTGACAGGCGTTGTCGAGGCGGTCAAACTGTCCGACCAGGCGCTGCGGGGCACAGGCAAGAACCCGAGCAAGAGCCCGAAGAACTTCAAGCGGGCGGAAATGCGCATGCGGGAGATTCTGCGGCGGCTGACCGGCCTCGAAGAGGACGTGAGCGTCGACGACCGCAACGTGCTCACAAAGGCAAAGTCGAGCGTGCAGGAGATTCACGACAACCTGCTGTTCGATATCATGGGCCGGCGAAAATAGACGCCGGCCTGGCCGTTTGTGTGAGTTTGAGCTATTTTCCCGCCATCTTGCGCTAAACATGGTGAGAGCCACCCAACTGCAACGAGGCGCCAACGAAGGTGCGGTCTCGCGTATAGTTTCAGAACTCCTGATCTCATCCCGTGGTTCTGACGGGGACGATGAATTTGAATTGACCCGATGACAGTTGCGCCAGTGGCGTAGTCGGGGCGAGACTGGAGCATGCCGCAACTCCAGTTGCCGATC
>JADLBG010000060.1 GCA_020847895.1 Bryobacterales bacterium | reverse complement strand
GGCTGGCCAGTTCGGAGTAGTTCGCCGTATTGGCCAGATTCCATTCGAGCATGTCGTATTCCTGCGTCAGCATATAGCTGTAGCGCGATGTCACGCTGGTGGTCTTCCACACCCACTCGTTGAAATCTGCCGAGCAGATGGAAAGGGCGTAGCCGGTCAGCAGCGGCGGCACGCGCATCGCCGTCTTGCCGCCGTAGGAGAGTCCGTAAAAGCCGATGCGCTTCGCGTCCACGAACGGAAATGAGGCCAGCCACTCCAGCGTCCGCTGATGCTGGCCGAGAATGAACGAAAACAACGACAGTTTCAGCGGATGTCCCTTGCGCTGGATCAAACGGAAGCGGTCCTGGCCGATGTACGGGTTTTGCGGCGCGTAGGTCACGAAGCCTTGCTCGGCCAATTGCACGGCGAAGCGGTGGTAATAGTGGCTGTCGACTTTCGGGTCCGCCGCGTCCCGCGCCCGGCCTTCCAATCCGTGCTGGCACACCACCACGGGCCGCCGCTCGCCCGGTTGCACGTCCTTGGGAACCAGAAGGATGCCATAGGCGAAGACATCCGGCCACACGTCGAGCATCACCTCGTAGCCGCGGAATTTCGGTTCATCGTAGACAAGCCGGGTTCGCGCATTCACGGGCAGCGAAGGCTCCGGCAGCCGCCCGATCATCTCGCTCCATATGCGCTCGCGCGTAGCCTGGGTGGGCTGGAACGCGGCGCGTTGCGCCGGGGAGCGTTCCACCAGTCGCTGAGTGAACGCCACCAGTGCATCGAACTGTCTCTTCATCCGGGCTTGGGGATCATACCCCGCGCGCCGGTCGCTCGGCCGCGGCCCCGCGGCGCGCAGCGCTCCCTTGCCGAGCAATGCCTGCAGCGCCGCATCCGAACCAGGCGCCGCCGCCCGCACCACGCGTAGCGAATCCGTCTGCCCCAGCGCCGCGAAATGACGGCGCGCGCGTCCGGCTTCCGCCTCCACCTCCGCAAGCGGCGGGGTGGTCAGGCGGCCGTTGGGCGCGGCCCCTTTTCGATCCTGCGTCTCGGCGGGCGGTCCGTCCACCTTCGGATGAGGAGAAGCCTCAATCACCAGACGCCGCGGAGCAATCAGCGAAGCAATATCCGCATCGCCGAACTCGCGCGTCAATCCCCAGACATCCCGATAAACCGGCTCCTCCCATAAATGCTCACGGGATTGGAAGTAGCCGCTTACCAGCGCGGCATCAATCCTCGCGTCGAGCGCGGCGCTGTAGAACGCCACCAGCCCGCCTTCGCCATAGCCAGCTAGCGCAATCGGAGCCCGGTGCTTCCCGTTCTCTCGCGCGAACCAGTCCACCAACCCCAGCACCTTCTGCACTTCGTAGCCGATGAGATGCCGGCCTACTTCGAACGACATCCGGTAGAGAAACTCGCGGTGCGGTTGATTCGTCATGCGGATTCCCGGGATGCCGGACCACATATCGCTTCGATTGATGAGCACGGGAATCACCACCAGACACCCGTTTTCCGCCAACCGGCGCGCGAACTGCGCCTCGGGCGGCGCCCCCGGAGCAAGCCCCGCCAGCATCTCCGGCGTCCAGTCCGCATCCGGCAGCGCCACCACGCGGGCCACGGGCGGTCCCGCGGGCTCCAGCAGCAGTCCCTCCGCCGCCACTCCCTCGAGCGCCGGCCAGCGCACCGCATAGACGCGATATCCCGAACCTTCCGCAACCAATGCCGGCGTCGAGGTGGTGGCCTCGAGTTCGAGCGAAGCCACGACCGGCCGCTGATCCACCGCGCCAATCATCTCGCGTAGCCGAGCGCGGTTCGGATCCACGGAGCGGCCATAAGCCTCCGCTGTGGAATAGTCCCGATACCAATAGGAACCGCGCTTTTCTCCGGCTTGCGCTGTCTCGCGGTCAAGATAACGGTGGATTCCCTCCACCATCTCCAACGCCAGGTCGCCCTTCCGAACCAGCCTGGCGGTTCCCGGAACCACTTCCTGCGCGGCCAGCGGGTGCGCCGCCAGCATGAGCACGCAAATTGCCGAGGCCCTCATCTTCATCGCCGGCATCTTGCCATGCTACCAGCACCGGAGATGGAACACCCTCTTCGCGCGGTATAGTCTGGAGAAGGATAGAACCATGACCAGCCGTGAGCGAGTGCTCTGTGCCCTGAGCGGCGGCACGCCGGACCGTGTTCCCTACTGCGAGCTTGGAGTCGATGAACCCGTCGTCCGCCAACTGCTCGGTGACTCCCCTTCTCAGGATCGGCCGTACGAATCCGGAGAGTACGCAGACAACCCCGTGGATTTGGAGAAGGCTCTGTCGCGGGCTCTCGGGCGGGACAACATCAACCACGGTCTCCGCCCGCCCATTGCCGCCGAAAGGCACGTCGGGGAGGGGAACCTGCTCTTCTACGGCGACGGCTATATCAAGAGCCGCGCGGATCTCGACCGCCTGCAATTGCCCGACGCCGCCGGCGACTCTTTCTATGCGTCTGCCCGCGACTTCCTCGCCGGCGGAGAAGACTTCGCCCGCTGTGCCAGTTGCCGACTGGGCGTCTCTCCGGCCTATCTTTCCATGGGACAGGAGTCCTTCTCCCTGGCCCTCTACGACGAGCCCGAACTGGTGGACGAGATTCTCCACCGGTATACGACCTGGAGCGCCGAGGTGATGAAGCGCGTATGCGCCATGGGGTTCGACTTCGTATGGACCGCGGACGACATTGCCTTTAAGAACGGCCTCATGCTCTCTCCGAAAATGTTCCGCGAGCGGATTCTTCCCCATCTGCGCAAAGTCGCGGAATGCATCACTATTCCATGGATCTTTCATAGTGACGGCAACCTGTCCTCGGTGCTCGATGATCTGGTTGGCTTGGGCATCGCCGGACTGCATCCGATCGAGCCCACCGCCATGGATATTCGGGCCTTGAAGCGCCGCTACGGCAAGAGCCTCTGCCTCGTCGGGAACGTCGACGTGCACATGCTCGCCGCCGGAACACCCTTGCAGGTGGAAGCCGAAGTCGCCGGACTGCTCCGCGACGTGGCGCCCGAAGGCGGATACATTCTGAGCAGCGGCAACAGCCTTGCAGCCTATTGCCGCCTGGAGAACATCCGCGCCATGGTGGGTACGTTGCGGCGCTTCGGAACGTACCCGATCGAAGTTTTCCTTGAATCAGAGGAGCACTCCTAGCAAGCCGGCTTGGATTACCAACCAGTGTGCTCCCATGAACGGGCGCCATATTTGATAGACTGCCCCAATGCGTGGCCGTGGGTCCATCGTGGCTGCCTTTGCGGTATCCGCTGTGGTTGCATGGCACAGTTCCCAACTCTTCCCCGCGCGATCGTGCTGGACGCAGCGGGTCCCTGGCATGGTTCGAACTGCCTCATCGGGGCAACGTCGTTCACCGGTTTGCTCAAGGACGCCGGTTACCAAGTAGATACCCTCTCTCCTGTCGATCTGCCGTCGGCCAAACTGACTCCCGAAGTCCTCCTGGCCGCACCGTCGCCGGAGAGCCTTCCCAGTTGCACGTTCAAAGCGCCTGCGGCCTTCGTTGCCGCGGGTGGAACTCTGATGCCGAGCGGCGGCGTGCCATTCCGCTCCCCCCCTGTATCTCAGCGCCGACGGAAAGTGGCTGGACCGCAAAATATCCCTCCAGGCCCTGAGTCCACGGAAAGCGCTTCGTGGAACTGTTCCATGGATGGCGGTTCTCTCAGGCCGTGGCGCATTTGCGACAGCAGGCCGGTGTAGGAAACGTTCTCCTGGATACTGCCAGGTACTATCAAAACCATTTGGGACGAAGCCCGGAAGCAGTCGCCTATTTGCACCAGCGTGGCGTGCGGGAGCCAGCGGTGATGGAACAGATGCGGATCGGTTATGCGCCGGGGCGGTGTCTGCGTTCGTGGTTGGAATCGCTCGGTTACCCGAAGACGTACTTGCGAGATACCGGCCTCTTAACGGCGGCCGGCACAGACACGTTCTCGCGCCGGATCATTTTTCCTTTGGAGGGCAACTTGTATGGCCGCAGCATCGGTTGGGCTGCGCCGCATCGGTTCCTTCCACAGCGCAGAGGAGGGCTGTACGATTGGGCCCGGCTACGCCAGCAGCACGATGTGATTCTGGTGGAGGGACTCTTTGATGTCGCGGCGATGCGCTCGGCCGGCTTTTGGAATACGAACTGTTCGTTGGGCACGCACTTGAATCTTCAACAGTGGGAACAACTGTGCGGACCAGGGGAGCGAACGATCTACAATGCCTTTGATGGAGACGACAGTGGGCAGCAGGCATCCTGGCAGTTGGCGATGCGTTGTACCCGCCGAGGAGTTCGTACCCGGCGCGTAGAGTTACCGCAGGGACAGGACCCGAACGGTTGGCTAGCCATGGGCGCAACGGCAGGGATGTCCGTCAGCGGTTGGAGGACGCGCGATGATTATCCAATGCAGGGAACCGGCGGCGATGTCCTGGTATGCCCGAAACAACCATGGCCGGAGGCAGTCCTGGTGGAATACATTCTCTGGCAGGGCAAGCAGCCAAGGCGGCCGGCACCAGCGACCATTCAATCCCGTTTGGCAGCAGTGCGGCAGTGGATGGCGTTCCAGTGTGGGTTGATTACGCCTTCGGCGGGCCGAAGAAACTCGCGCTTCTCCCGACCAGGTTGGAGGGCCACGCCAGAGAGACTATGGCGCGTGTCGGTGAAAGTTCCGCGACGGCAAACGGTTCCCTTATCTCAGGATGAGGTGTCACGCTTCTGGGCAAGTTTCCGTAGCCTGCGCGATCTGGCCGTGGTCGGCTTGACGTTGTTGAATGGGCTACGCGCCGGTGAAGTTCTCGGTCTGGAGCGGGAGGATGTTTTGCTCGGTCGGGGCGAACTGCGAGTACGAGGCAAGGGGCGTCGGTTGCGACTGTTACCACTGGCTCCGGAAACGATCCAGTTGCTGGATTACTATCTCCGATCGGAGCGGCCCACCAATAGCGGCTCCCACTGATTCGTTTGCCTGAAAGGGCGAGTCCGCGGCAAGCCGATGACGGAAGCGCGACTGCGTTCATTATTTTGTTATCACCGCAAATGGCCGGGATTGAAAAGCGACATCCACACCGCTTTCGGCACACTTTTGCCGGTGACATGATTCGTGCGGGAGTGAGTCTGCCGGCGTTGATGCGGTTGATGGGACATTCCGATATTCAGACCACAATGGTCTATCTGGCGCTGACAGCGGAAGACGTCTACCGTGAGTATGCGCGTGCCGTGGCGCGGCGCCTGACGTCTCCGCCAAGGGTATGAAGAAAAAGACGTTGGCCCTCGCCTTGGAGCGTAAGTTGCGAACCCTGGCGACCACGCTTCGTCCCGCGACCGTAAAAGGGTATCGCGGCAGCGTGCGGCATTTTCTGAATTACCATTCGATTTTCTTCCCTACCATCAGCCAACCCAGCCAGTTGCAACGTGATCCTCACATCCAAGGCTGGCTGGAGGAGATGTGGAAACAGCGGCCGTCTCTTTCGACATCCCGCCGCACGCAACGGATTCCGCATCTGCGTGTGCTGTGGTGTGCTGTTGGAGCGCCTCGCCGAAGAGGATCCGCACCCCGCTACGGGTCTATTCCGGCCCAGTGATGTCCCGCATAAGGATCAGTACTTATCGCGTCCACTGAACCAGGATGAGGATCAACGCTTGCAACAGGAATTGCGCCGCCGTCCGACATAGCGGCACAAGCACTTCTGTTAATGCGGCTGACGGGGGTGCGGATTGGCGAACTCGTCGATTTGGCGCCGGATTGCCTGCGGGAGTTGGGACACCAACAATGGCCGGTGCATGTTTCCTTTGGGCAAGTTGCACAATGAGCGTTGGGTTCCGGTGGACGAGCAGGAGCAACAACCGGTGCAACGGCTCAGCTTCCTCAGCCGGCTGACCAAAGAAAGCGACCAACCGCCGCCGCTATTTTTGTTGGATCGACCGCAGGGGCGAGCGCAGTTGTTAGCGCAACTGCGCGCGGCTTTTCACCAAGCGGTGTATGCCGCTGGAATCCGATCGCGCGGGGTTCCACATCAACTCCGCCATACTTACGCGACGGAAATGCTCCGCATCGGCATGAGCTTTCCGGCTGTGATGAAGTTGCTTGGTCATGTATCCCCTGAGATGACCCTTCGCTATGTGGAAATCACCCAGGCGGATCTGCAGCGGGAGTATATTGCAGCCTGCGCCAGACCCGCCACATGATCCCTGCACCACCCGCCGTTTCCGCTCTCCCCCGAACCGGACTGGCGAGCCTTTCCCAATCCCTGCCCGGGCCATCCTCCGGATGCGCGCAGAGTGCCGTGCAAGTTGCGCTGGAGACTGTCCGGCGGGAACAATCGGAGACGACCATTCAGCGTAACTTGGCAAAACTTGGCAAGAGACTCTCATAAATCATCTCCGAAATCCGGCAATTGAACGAGGCGAAAAAGCCGGCATGGATTGGCCAGATAAGACCGGGGTTCGCGCGGAGGGCGCGGATGGCGGGATGGGCCTCCCGGTTGGCGGAGTCTGGCTGGCGGAGTCCGGCACGCGGCGCAGCGCTGTGATATAACGAACCTCATTGATCCGGAAGAGGACTATGAAAACCAGAGGATTCACCGCCAGCGCCGCATTATGCGGCGCATTGTTCTTTGCAACGGGGCTCAGCGCCCAACAGGCGCGGATTTACAACACGGCGAAGCTGAAATTGCAGTCGGGCAAGCAGATTTTCGGGGGGACAGTGCTGAGTTCGGATCCGGAGATCTATTGCGCCATGGCGAATGCCGGATTTGACTATCTGTGGATCGAGATGCAGCACAGCCCGCTGACGTACCAGGAAGTGGCGCACATGATACGGGCCTGCAAGGGGGCGCCGGCAATCCCGTTTATCCGGGTGCCGGACGCGACGGAAGGGGACATTCAGAAGGCGGCGGACATTGGCGCGTTGGGGATCATCATTCCGATGGTCGAGTCCGTGGAAAAAGTAAGAAACGCGGTGAAGTTCGCCAAGTATCCGCCGGTGGGAAAACGGAGCCAGGGAAACGGGCAGTATGGCGTGTTATGGGGCAGCGACTACCGCAAGACCGCGAACGACAACATCATGATCGTGGCGATGATCGAATCGCCGGCGGGGACGGCGATCGCGCAGCAGATTGCGGACGTGCCGGGCGTGGATGTAGTGTTCGTGGCAAGCACGGATTTGAGCAGCTTTTCGGGGCGCAAGCAAGGCGATCCGGAATACGAAGCCTACGTGACGAAGATCCACGACGTGGTGCTGCGGTCGGGATTGAAGCTGGGCGGGCCGCATGCGTGGAAGGACCGGCGGGGATTTACGTTCTTCCAATCGGCGGGTGAGGGGAGCCTGATCCGGACCGGGGCGCAGGTGGTGTTGGGGGGCGCGGCGATGGCGGGCGAGAAGAAGGGCGTGGCGCCGGTCGAGGGATCGGAGCATCACAAGTAGCTGGGATGTCTCGCGGGATGGCCCGGGGCTAAATGTCCCGGCGCGCCGAACGATGTAGTGTGCGCCTCCGCGGTGGAGTATCGCCCGGGGCGGATGTGGTGTAGGATGTCTGGAAAGGCACATGGTAGCGCAAACATTTCCCGGTGACGTTGTTTTGGCGGGTCTACCGGTGGAATTCTGCGCGCAAGCGGAGCCGCTATCGAACGTGGTGCGCGGCGCACCCGGCCTCGATATGCTCCTTGTCACCGCGGGCCGAAAGGTGTGCCGGCGTCACCCGCTGCGCAGAGGACGCAACTCCCGGACAGTAGTAAATCTTCCGCAACCTCGACTCTAACATGTGGGCCAAACTCCGGAAGTATAAGCGCTGGATCCTGCCGGGAGTGCTCCTGCTGCAGGCGATTCTGCTGTTTTCCAGGCTGGATCTGCTGTCGCTGTGGGGTGATGAACTGTTCACCCTGGAGACGGTGACCAAGCCGGCGGGGGAGATGCTGGAAGTGCTGCGCGGAGACGTGCATCCGCCGCTGTATTACCTGCTGGTGCACGGATGGGTTCAACTGCCGCTGCCGGGGGATTTGCCGGAGCGCATCCGGGCGTTTTCCGCATTGTGCGTGCTGGCGACGACGGTGATGCTGGACGTCTTCTGGCTGCGCAGGATCAAGACGTACAAGCGGATGCTGGTGCTGGCGCTGTGGACGGTTTCCCCGGCGGTGATCCTGTACGGACGGATGGGGCGATCGTATTCGATGCAGGCGGCGGTGGTGGTGCTGGCGCTGCACCTGATGTGGCGGCTGCGGGTGATGCCGGCGTGGGGCGCGATGGCGGCGGCGGCGGCGGGAACGCTGTTGACGCTGTATACGCACTATCTTCCGGGAATCGCGATTGTGACGGCGTTCACGGCGGTGCTGCTGGTGGAGGCGGCGCGTGACGGAAAGCGGCGCGGTTTCGGACTCTGGATGGGATCGCTGGTGATTGTAGGAGTGGGGTATGCGCCGTGGATTCTGACGCTGGGGAACTCGATCGCGAAGTGGGGCGAGGCAAGCGGGATTTCGGCGCGATACGCGGTGTCGCCGGACCCGTGGATGAGCCAGTTGGTGAAGGCAGGGTATACATTTGTGGCGCTGACGTTCGGCGAGTGCCTGCCGGTTTGGGCGGCTCCGCTTTGCGTGCTGGTCGTTCCCCTGCTCATAGTGATGCTGGCGCGGCTGCCGAGGAAGGGAGATGCATTCACGTGGCTGCTGCTGGTGTCGGCGGCGGTGGGGTATGTGGGGGCGGCGCGGTGGGTGAGCTATCCATTTATCGCGGCGCGAATGCTTTGGGTGCTGCCGTTCTTCTGGTTGTGGATGGCGACGAACACGGATGTGGCGCGGTGGCGGCGGTGGGCGCTGTACCTGCTGTTGTTCGCCGATGATGCGTCGCTGTTGAGCTATTACCGGGTGGACAATTTTCTGAACAAGGGGTACGCGTCGCCGCTGCGGGAGATGGCGGCTTCGGTGCATGGCGGGATGGTGATTGCCGATACGTACAACACGGACTTCCGGACGTTTGCGTGGTATGTGGGAAAGGCGGCGGAAGTGCGATTCGCGGATGCGTCGACGGCGGGTCGGATTCGGGAAGAGGCGCAGGCGCGGCAGACGGTGTGGGTGCTGCGGAACACGCACGATATCTCTCCCGGGAAGTTGGTGACGCAATTGGAGGCTGCCGTTTGCGACGGGCGACGGGTATCGCGTCACGAGTATCTGCCGTACGCGGCGTGGCAGAGAGACGTGATGCGGGTGATGGGGATTGCGGAACCGCCGGCGTATTTTCTGGAGTTTTCGGAATGTAGCCGGCAGTGAGTTCAGAGGTGGCCGGCGATCAGGAGGTAAGGCGGACGCTACAATCTCGGCCTTAAGTGAGGAGCAACCTGGGGCGATCCAGTAGACTACGCCTCCAGTGGCCTGATCGGCCGTCGTGATGAACCCGCCGCGATTGCCACCGCTTGCTGAAAAGCAGGTCCGGAGGCGTCGGAAAAAATCGATCAACCGTCCACACCACCGGCGACATTGCCGAAATTGCTCGACACCGACACCGCTCCTCTGCCGATTGCGCTAACGAGAAACAGCGCAGACACATGGTCCGGCCTGGATTCTGAGGACATGGGGCAGGACTCAGGCGGGGAAACTCAGGCGGGGAAACTGCCACGTGGCGACCAGTGCGGATATAATCACCGCAATATCGAGAACCAAGGAGCCCACGCATGCGTGCTCTCACACTGTTGTTCCTCTCGGCCTCCGGCGCCCTGGCGCAGACGGCCTCGACGCAAATTCTCGGCCTGGTGACCGATTCCACGGGCGCGGTAATACCTGGAGCGGCTGTCACCGCAAAGCGAATGGAAACCGGCGACGTGCGGACCACCACTTCGAACGAGACGGGAAACTATATCTTTCCGCTTGTCGATTCCGGGACGTATGAGGTGAGCTGCGCGGCGACCGGGTTCAAGTCGGAGGTGCGCCGGGGCGTGCCCCTCGAGTTGAACCAGAAAGCGCGCATCGACTTCCAGATGCAGGTGGGTCAGGCCACGGAAACCATCGAAGTGACCACGGCCATCCCGCTGCTGAAGACCGAAGACGCGACGCTCGGCTCCGTGGTGGATCAGAAGCGCATCATCGAGTTGCCATTGAACGGGCGCAACTTCGCCCAGGCGGCGACGCTCATGCCCGGGGTGGTCTATGGCTCGGCGCGCATGGGCGTGGACGGGAACCAGACGATCGGGACGCGCGCCATGCCGGGTCAGATTGTGGGGATTTCCGCCAACGGCCAGCGCGACGCGAACCAGAACATCACGCTGGACGGAGTCTCCGCCACGGACGGATTCAAATCCGCCATGCTGTTTGTGCCGTCGCTCGAGGCAATTCAGGAGTTCAAGATCCAAAGCGCGGTTTACTCGGCCGAGTATGGGATGAACTCGGGCGCGCAGGCAAACGTCTCCATTCGAAGCGGGACAAACCAGTTCCATGGAGCGGCCTTTGAATTCCTTCGGAATGACGTGCTGGATGCCCGCGGGTTCTTCCTGGCTCCGAGCCAGCCCAAGAACAAGCTGAGGCGGAATCAGTTCGGGGGCGTGTTTTCCGGGCCGGTGAAGAAGGACCGGACATTCTTCCTGGTGAATTACGAGGGCCGCCGCGAGGTGCGCGCCACTCCGGCCCGCATGACCGTTCCCACGGTGGCAATGCGAAACGGGGATTTTTCCGAGATCATACAGCCGGGAAATCGCTGGTATCCGCGCGACGCCAATCCCGCCGTCACGCGGGCCATCCGGCTACCGGGGGACTCGGCTCCGTTTCCGGGAAATGTAATTCCTCGCAGCCTTTTGAACCCCGTGTCTCTGAATATCCTGACGTCGAAAATCGGGAGCCCGCTGCCGGAAGGAGGCTTCATGCCCCTGCCCAATTTCGATGCGCAGGCGGCCGCCGCCAACTCCGTCATCAACTATGTAGGAACGGCTGACCAGGTTTTGAACTCAGACCAGGTGCTGGGCCGGGTGGATCATCGGTTCAATGACAACCACCGGCTGTTTGCCCGCTACGTCATTGTTCCCTCGACGTGGATCAACGATCCTCTGATGCGGCCGGTTGGGTTCACATCGGAATTCCGGGCGCAGAATATCGGGGTCGGCTATTCGTGGATGATCAGCCCTGTCATGTTGAACGATCTGCGAGTGGGGTACAACCGCATTCGCGCGGACCAGGTTGGTTTGCAGACGGGCACGAACTTCACGCACCGCGATCTGGGACTTGACATGCGCGTCACGGGCGATGGGAATCGCACGCTCACACCACGGGAGGAGGGGCTGCCGAACATCAGCATCACCAGTTTCGCCTCCACCGGTTCGGGCAATGTCACTTTCAACACGAACGAAACATCGGAAGTGGCGGACTCGCTGGCCATCAACCACGGGCGGCACAACTTCAAATTCGGCGGACAGTGGCGCAACAGCCCGGTTGTGAACGCGGCGTCCAATCTGCCGCGCGGACAACTCACGTTTACGGGGAATATCGTGGGCATTCCGGATGCGATGGCGGCATTCATGCTTGGCATTCCGCTGAACGCCAACTCCGCCGAGGGCGTACCGAACAACGACATTCACCAGCAGAAGTTCGGGCTTTACTGGCTTGACGACTACAAGGCCACTTCGCGGCTGACCATCAACTATGGCGTTCGCTGGGACTGGTTTGGGGCCGTTACGGACGTGGGGGGACGCATCCGGAATTTGTCGTTCGCCGATAGCGACATGCAGACCATCAACGGGGTGCGCTATCCGATGCTGGTTCCGAATCCTCTCGTATCGCAGGCTCTCTACGACATCAACTGGAAGCAGATCATGCCGAGGTTAGGGATCGTTTACCGGCTTCACGACCGGACGGTACTGCGCCTGGGCTCAGGGCTGTTCTACTCTCCACAGCAGACAAACAACTTCAATATCCTGGGGCTGAATCCGCCGCTTTCGGGATCCACTGTCTTTCAGAACGACACGAACAAGCCGACCGCGACGATTCAGAATCCCTTTGCCGGCTCGCCGGCCGGGGGCGGTCCGGCCGCGATTGTGATGCTCGGCTATCTGAAGGCGGATCACGGCAACCGCTCGATGTATCTCAACAACAAGATCTGGCAATGGACGATGGAGATGGAGCGCAGTTTCGGACAGAATTTCGTGACGGGGATTGCGTATGTGGGAAGCGCCGGCTCAAACATCGACATGCCGGTAATGAACTTCAACAATCCCGATCCGGCCGCCGGCAACGTGCAGGCCCGGCGGCCAATTCAGTATTACGTGGATTCGGCCAACCCGACCACGCTTCTGCCTCTCGGCACAGTGAGGAAGCTCGAATCGTGGACGAGTTCGAACTACCATGCGCTACAAGCGCGCGCGGAGAAGCGATACTCCCGCGGGCTGACGTTTAATGCCTCTTTCAATTATCAGAAGGCGATGTCCATTGGCTACGGTGTGAACGAAGGCGGACCATTCGGCAACTCGTACACACAGGACCCTCGCAATCGTCTGGGCGACTACGGCCGCTCGCAAATTGACCAGCGGTTCCGCTTCGTCTTTTCGCATGTCTGGGAGATTCCGTGGATGCGCGAGGCGAAGGGACCGGCGGGATGGGTTCTCGGCGGCTGGGCCGTCAACGGAATCATCCAACTCACTTCGGGCTTGCCGGTGACGGTGTCCCAGACAGGCGATTCGCAGAATACCGGAGCATCCTCTTTTCAGAGGCCGCACATCGCCGCGGGCCAGAAGGTGGATCGCGCCTTCGACGGACGGTCCATTGACCAGTGGTTCAACACGGCGGCGTTTGTGCGGTCGAAATGCGACGGGTGCGCGGGGGAGGGCATCTATTTGGGACCCAAAGGCTACGGCAACGCCGGAGTGTCGCTTTTCGATTCACCCGCCAACAAGACGTGGGACTTCGCTCTGTTCAAGGAATTCAAGCCTCGGGAAGGGCACCGCATCCAGATTCGCTGGGAGTTGTTCAACTTTCTGAATACGCCCCAATTCAGCGCGCCGTCGCGTTCGCTGGGTTCGGCGGATTTCGGGCGGATCACGTCCACCATCATCAACAACAGGGAGATGCAGTTCGGGCTGAAGTACCTCTTTTGAGAGACTCGCTCGCACAACGGCGCCTCGCCGGATGGGTGGATTCGCAAGTTCCCTCGCGCGCGGGGGGGCCGGCGGGTCCTGTGCGAGCATTTGGGTGCTGACCGTGGGGGCAGGGTTCTGCAACAATATGGAGGACTCGAGCCAAAGTCCATGCGTTTGAATCTTCCGATTGTCATCAGCGTCGCGTTGCCCGCGCTTTTCGCGCAGCCGGCGCTTCTAGAAAACGCCGGTTCAGCGAAGGACCCGGCGATCGCGGCCGATGGGCGCTCAGTTGCGTTCGTTGCAGATCGCGACGGGTCGGGCATCGAACACATCTGGGTGCGTCCGCTCGCCGGCGACGGCCCGCGCCAACTGACCACGGGCAAGCACAACGATCGCGAACCGGCGTTCTCGCCTGACGGGCGGACGCTGGCCTATGTGAACGAAGCAAACGGCGGAGGAATCTATTTAATTCCGGCGGCAGGGGGGAAGCCGCGCCTGTTCGCGCAAGGCGGGCTCCGTCCGCGATTTTCGCCGGACGGCCGGCGGATCGCGTATTGGGTGGCGGGCGATTCGGGCTCCAGATTGTTTGAAGGCGATGTTGCGGGGAGAAAGAAGCGTCCGCTTCATGCGGGATTCCACTCGGCGAAGGACCCGGTCTGGTCGCCGGACGGCAAGCGCATGATCTTTGCAGGGTGCAAGACGCCCTCGTCGGAGAGTTGTGACTGGTGGGTGAGCGAGGGAGGGGGAGAGGCGGCGGCGATTGGCGCCGCGAGGATTTTCCGGGAACATCACATGGATGGCCAGCCAAGCCCTGACCTCTGGCTTTCGACTGGGAACACGATTGTCTTCACGGCGAAGATGGGGGAGAACACGCGGCTGTGGACTCTGCGCATGTCCGCGGACCCGTGGCGCGCGGAGGGCAGCGCCCGGCGGTTGACGGCGGGCGAGCAGGATGAGCGCACGCCGGCTGCCGGCTCCGACGGGAGAATCCTGTACGCCAGCCGCGCGGAGAACATCGATATCTGGAGCCTGCCGCTCGATGCGGATGACGCCGCGCCGCGTGGCCCGCTGGAGCGTTTGACGAGCGACGCTTCCATTGATCAGAGGCCGAGCCTGTCGCGGGACGGCAAGAGGATCGCCTGGGAGACCAGCCGCGGCGGAAATTTTGAGGTTTGGGTGAAGGATCTGGTCTCGGGAAGGGAACGGGGCATTACCAGCGGCCCTCTGAGGGAACACATGCCTGCGCTTTCGCCTGACGGCTCGAAGCTGGTCTACGACGCGCATGACGGCGAGAAGGTGACAATTTTCGAATCCGCCTTCGAGGGTGGAGAAACGGTCAGAATCAGCGAGGAGAACGTGGGCCAAGGGTCTTTTCAATGGACCGAACAAGGCGACACGGTACTCCACTTTCACCGGGCTCCGCCGGGAACCGTGGGGCTGATGGACCTGGCGGGCAGAAAGCGCACGCTGCTGCTGCGGCACTCGAAGTTTAATCTGTCGATTGCGGATGCGCGTCTGTCTCCGGATGGGAACTGGATCGCGTTTCCCGTTCCTTTCGCGCCGCACCGTTTGCGGCTTGCCGTGGCGCGGGTTTCGGCGGAGGCAATCGACAGCGAGCAGAGTTGGACCTACGTGGCTCCGGAAACGATCAACACTTCGCAGCCGGAATGGTCGCCCAACGGCCGGTGGTTGTATTTTCTCTCCGACCGGACCGGCAGGCTCGCGGTTTGGGCCCAGCGTCTATCCGGTGAAAAGAAGCCCGAGGGAGCGCCGAAGGCTATCCTTCAATTTCCGGATGCGAGCCTGACGATTGCGGAAATGCGGCCGCGCGATATCGGATTGACTCTCGCTCGGGACAAGCTGGCTCTGGCGGCGGCGAAGTACAGTTGGGCGATCTGGTCCGTGCGGCCCTAAGGAAAAGACATGAACAAACTCACACGCCGGCAGTCGATGATGGCCTTCGCGGGGTTGGCAGAGACGCGGGGGCCGGTTTTTGATGCGCACGTCCATATCTGGGCAGCCGACAGCGCGAAGTATCCCATGGCTCCGGGGACGGATCGAGGGAAGATCCTTCCTCCGACATTCACCGCGGAGGAGTTGTTGAAGCATGCACGGCCCGCGGGCGTGACTATGATCAACTTTGTCCAGATGACGTGGTATGGATTGGACCACCGCTACATTCTGGACATGATCAAGAAATATCCGGGAACTTTCGTTGGGACGGGCATTGTTCCGGCGGTGACGGACGCCACGCTTCCGAGTCCGGACGCGACGATGGTGGAGCTGTCCAAGGGAGGCATTTATGCATTCCGTCTGCTGGGAAAACAGGCTGCGGCAGGTCCGGGAGTGCGGTGGATGGACCATCCAGGCTACGAGAAGATGTTTACGGCGGCCGCCGCTCACAAACTGGCGCTGAGTTTTCTCATGGAGCCGCGGGATCTTCCGGAATTGGACCGCATGTGCACCAAGCATCCGGAGGCTCCGGTGATCATCGACCATCTGTGCCGCATCGGCGCGGGGGGACCGATCAAGGATGAGGATGTGACGGCGCTGTGCCGGATGGCGCGGCATCAGCGGGTGATGATGAAGATCGGGGCATTTTATGCGTTGGGCGCGAAGCGCGAGCCATATACGGACCTGCTGCCGATGATCCGGCGAGTGGTTACCGCATTCGGGCCAGGACGTTGCATGTGGGAGAGCGACTGTCCCTACCAGGTGCAGAAGCCGCACCGCTACGCGGCGTCGGTGGAGTTGATTCGAGACCACGCGGATTTTCTGAGCGCATCGGACAAAGAGCAGATCCTGTTTGGGACGGCGCACGGCTTCTTCAAGAGATCCCGGTAGATGGAAGATTGCGGACGCTCCGCTGCTTGTAGAACAATAGGCAGGATGTTTCGCCTGACGCTTGTGCTCACCCTGGTTGCGGCCGCGAATGCCGCGGATTGGCCGGTCTACGGCGGCGACGCCGGCACCAGCCGGTATTCGGCTCTCAAGCAGATCCATGCGGGGAATGTGCGTAATCTGAAGGTGGCCTGGACGTTCCACACAGGCGACAAGACCGAGCGGCCGGCGACGCAAATGCAATGCACGCCGATTGTGGCGGACGGCGTGATGTACGTCACGAGCGCGCAATTGAAGGTGATTGCGCTACGCGCGGAGACGGGGGAGAAACTGTGGAGCTACGATCCTTTTGCAGGGCTGGACGATGACCGGCCGCGCGGGGTGAGCCGCGGCGTATCGTACTGGTCCCGCGGTAAGGAGAAGCGGATCCTGTTCACCTACCGCGCGCGGCTGGTTTCGCTCGACGCGGCTACGGGAAAGCCCGATGGGGCGTTCGGCGACAACGGGCAGGTGGACCTGACGCAAGGCCTGGACCGCGATATTACCGGCCTTGCCTACTATGTGACGACACCGGGCGTCGTGTACGGGGATCTGCTTATTCTCGGGTCCACGACCGGCGAAGGTCCGCGGCCGTCGGCTCCGGGGCACGTTCGCGCGTTCGACGTGCGGACAGGAAAGCAGAAGTGGATTTTCCACACGATTCCGCACCCGGGGGAGTTCGGCTATGAAACGTGGTCTCGGGATTCCTGGAAGTATAGCGGCGGGACAAATGTCTGGGGCGGCCTCACGCTGGATGCCAGGCGCGGCCTGGTGTTTCTCGCCACCGGTTCGCCCACGTTCGATTTCTACGGAGGCGACCGTATTGGCGACAACCTGTTCGGCAACTCGGTGGTGGCGCTCGATGCCAAGACCGGGCGGCGGGTGTGGCATTACCAGGTGGTTCATCACGATGTGTGGGATTACGATCTGCCAACCGCGCCTTCCCTGGTCACTCTGCGGCGCGACGGGCGGCCGGTTGACGCGCTGGTACAACTGTCGAAGATGGGATTTGTGTTTGTCTTCGATCGTGTCACGGGAAAGCCGCTGTTTCCCATTGAAGAGCGTCCGGCGCCGGCTTCCGAGATACCGGGAGAGGTTCTTTCGCGCACGCAGCCGTTTCCGTTGAAGCCGCCGCCGCTGAGCCGCCAGGGGTTGTCAGAGGATGATCTCACGGACATCACACCCGCCAAGCGCGCTTACATTCTGGAGCGTTACCGCAAGCTGCGGGCGGGAAACATCTACACGCCGCCGAGTGTTCAGGGGACGCTGATCTATCCGGGATTCAATGGAGGGGTGAATTGGGGCGGAGGATCGATTGATGCGGAGAACGGGGTGCTATTCGCGAACAGCAATGAGAGCGTGAATTGGATGACGCTGAAGAAGGCGGCGGCGGGCAGCGGGTACACTTTCGATTTTCAGGG
Source organism: Bryobacterales bacterium (assembly GCA_020847895.1). GTDB lineage: Bacteria > Acidobacteriota > Terriglobia > Bryobacterales > Bryobacteraceae > CADEFT01. The sequence continues at coordinate 2,086 of JADLBG010000060.1, read as the reverse complement.
CTACACGCAGCTGCTGGATGAGGAGGGCTACCCGTCGATGAAGCCGCCGTGGGGCTGGTTGACGGCGGTTGATTTGAACACCGGTGAGTTCCGATGGCGCGTCTCCTTCGGGGAGCATCCGGAACTGACGGCTCGAGGCATTCCGCCAACGGGAACGACAAACTTCGGCGGATCCATCGCCACGGCGGGAGGGCTGGTGTTTATCGGCGCAACGCAGGATCATAAGTTTCGGGCATTTGACTCCCGCAGTGGGAAAGTGCTGTGGGAGACGCAACTCGAAACGGGCGCCTATGCCACGCCGTGCACGTATGAGATTGGCGGCAAACAATATGTGGCGGTTGCCGTCGGCGGCGGGCGGTGGAAGAGCCCTGCCGGTGATTCTTTCGTTGCTTTCGCGCTGCCATGATTCTTCAGGCGTTCCTGTATCTGATGGTGAGCGGCTCCGCGATGGCGCAGAATGAGCCGCGTCCGCCGGTGGGCTCTTCGCCGGCGCAGCCGTTGCCCTTCAGCCACCGGGCGCATGTAAGCCTCGGGCTGAAATGCGTGGAGTGCCACCAGAGCGCGGCCACGGCCAACGCAGCGGGGATGCCTTCGGTGGATTTCTGCATGAGGTGCCATAGCTCGGTCAAGAAAGACAGCCCTGCCATCGCGGCGCTGGCGAAACATCAGAAGGACGGGAAGGCGGTGGAGTGGGTGCGACTTTACCGTCTTCCCAATTTCGTCTATTTCTCTCACCGCCGCCACACGAAGGCGCAGATCGCATGCGCGGCGTGTCACGGCGAGGTTGGGGCGCAAGGCGTGCTATCGAAGGAAAAGTCGATCGCAATGCCGGCCTGCCAGGCGTGTCACGACGCGAGGAAGGCGAACAACAACTGCGATGCGTGTCATGATCCTCACCCGGGTTAAACGACGCGATACTTGTCGAGAGCTTTCTGGTCAAGCGTAACGCCGAGCCCCGGTTTGGTTGGGATTCTATAGAAGCCGCCTTTCTCGACGGTGAACGGCTCCTCGACGATGTCGTCCTCGCCGATGTGGGTAAGGCTGATGGTGAACTCGACGTTGGGCAGGGCGGAGCATTGATGGGCCTGGAAGACCTGGGAGATGCCGGAGTAGAGACCGTTCTCGACCCAGAGGTTCTGGCCGGTGAGGTGGCAGAGTTCCGATTTTTCGTTGAGCGCCGGCCCCCATTTCCAATCTTCCACGACAAACGCGTCGCAGAGGGATTCGAGGAGGAAACTGCGGACATCCACCGCTTCATAATGGACCGCGAGGCGGAACGGCAGGCTGCGGCGGATCTGGCGGTAGCCGACGAGGTCTTCGTGCGCGATGGGCTGCTCGATGCCTTTCACCTGCTCGAAGCGGCGGAGGGAATTCATCACGGCCAGAGCCTTGCCGGCTGAGCCGAAGCTGCCGTTGGCATCGAGGTAGATCTGGTAATCGTGCGGCACGACGGCCGTGACCGCGGCCATCTGCTCGACCGGGTCCTCATAGCGCCTGGTCTTGATCTTGTGGACCTCATATCCGAGTTCGACCCCGCGCTTGGCTTCCGAGGCGAGCAGCGACGGGCGGAGGCAGTGACTCCACCATGTCGCCTGAACAGTGGGCCGGGGTTTGGGGGAGAAGAGCTTGGAGATGGGCACGCCGCCCGCCTGCGCGACCAGGTCGTAGACGGCTATCATGAGACCCGGAGTGAGCGCGCCGTTGTTCAGGAATTCGTAGGCCGAGCGGCCTTTCATGGCGGACAGGTGAGAACGCGGATCATGCGCGGATTCACCAAGGCCGGCCAGTCCCTCGTCTGTGTGGATGCGGACGATCCAGGGGCGGTAGTCGGGCCTGTCGATGTTTTCCCGGCGGTAATTTTCGTGCATGTTGTCACGCACGCGATCGTTGAAGGGGATGCGCAGGCCGAAGGCTTCGACGCGGGTGATCTTCAGTTTGGGGCCGGGGGCGGCTGCCGGGGCATACGCGGCGCCGAGGCCGAATCCAAGCGCCGGGGCGTTTCTGATCCAATTGCGGCGGTTCATTGCATTCCTCCTTAGCTCACGCGGTACCTGTCGACGGCGTCATCGTCGAGTGTTACGCCCAG
>JADLBG010000059.1 GCA_020847895.1 Bryobacterales bacterium | reverse complement strand
TAGGGGTTGAGCGCTGTCCAGGCGCAGAGGACCAGCGCCAGGGGGCGGGAACAGCCCCAGGATTCGAGGAGACGCAGCATGGTCCAGAGGAAGGCAGGGAGCATCAAGGCCACGGCTGCCATCGCCCAGGGCATGTTCTCCGGGAAGGCGGGAAATAGCTTCCATACGCCGGCGAGAAGCAAGGGCAGAACTGGAGGATACTTCGTTTGGAATGGAGCGTCAGGATAGCTGATGATGCGATAGCCCTGGCCGGTGGCGAGGGCCTTGGCGCTGACCCAGTACATGCCGTCGTCGTGGAAATAGCCAAGGTGATCGAAGTGCCGCATCTTCCATGCGAAGAGGGTGGCGGGGACCAGTGACAGCGCCAACACGACCCATGCGGCCGGGCGAGGAATCCTCGGAGCGCAGGCAAGAGTGCCCGAGCCACGTGGAGACGGAAAAGAGGCGAGAGAAGGCGATGCCGACACGTCCATTGATTATCTATCGGAGTGTGGACAGCGTAGCTATAGCCCAGGGAGACAGAGGCTTCGAAGACGCCTGGTCCAGGTCTAGGCGGTGCCGCCGACGGTCATGCGGTCGATCCTGATGGTGGGGATTCCGACTCCCACGGGAACGCTCTGTCCTTCTTTGCCGCAGACGCCCATGCCTTCGTCGAGTTTGAGGTCGTTGCCTACCATGCTGACGTGCTTGAGGCTTTCGGGTCCGTTGCCGACGAGTGTGGCGCCGCGGACAGGCTTCGTCAGTTTGCCGTCCTCGATGAGGTAGCTTTCGGTGGCGGAGAAGACGAAGTTGCCGCTGGTGATATCGACCTGGCCGCCGCCGAAGGTGGCGCAGTAGATGCCTTTCGGGACGGAGCGGATGATTTCTTCGGGGTCGCTTTCGCCCGCGAGCATGAAGGTGTTCGTCATGCGCGGCATGGGGATGTGTTTGTAGCTCTCGCGGCGGCCGTTGCCGGTGGTTTCGCCGCCCATGATGCGCGTGCTGAGGCGGTCGCGCAGGTATCCGCGCAGAATCCCTTTTTCGATGAGGACATTCTGCTGCGTGGGGTTGCCCTCGTCATCGACGTTGAGGGAGCCGCGGCGATTGGCGATGGCGCCGTCGTCGATGACGGTACAGAGCGGGTTGGCCACCTGCTGGCCGATGCGGTTGGAGAAGGCCGAGACGCCTTTGCGGTTGAAGTCCGCCTCGAGACCGTGTCCCACGGCCTCGTGGAGGAGAATACCGGGCCAGCCGGGGCCGAGGACGACGGTGGTCTCTCCGGCCGGGGCTTCGACGGCTCCCAATTGGACGATGGCCTGGCGGGCCGCTTCGCGAGCGAAGTGCTCGGGGGTCTTCTGCTCGAAAAAGAAGTCGAGTGAGACGCGGCCGCCGCCGCCCGCGTAGCCCTGTTCGGGATTGCCGTTGTCCTGCTGGGCGAGCACCATGACCCCCATCCGAGCCATGGGCTGCGTATCGAAACTGAGCGTACCGTCGCTGGTGACGACGAGCACGTGCTTGACGCTATCGCCATAGCTTGCCTGCACCTGGATGACCCTGCTGTCGTAGGAGCGGGCGGCCTCGTCGGCGCGCTTGACGAGTTTCACGCGCTCTTCGAGGCTGGTGTCGGCCGGGAGGACGATCAATTTGTAGAGGTCACGGCGGTTGGCTTCTTCGAACCCTGTTTTGACGGTCTTTGATGGTCCGTTGGCGATACAGGCGGCGACATGCGCGGCCTGGAGAATCTTTTCCGGACTGAGATCGTCGCTGTAAGCATAGCCGGTGCGTTCGCCGGAAATGACACGAATTCCCACTCCGAGAGTGACTCCCTGAGTGGCGCTCTTGACGATGGATTCCTCGAGGGAAACGGAAGTGGTGGCCAGGTATTCGAAATACAAGTCGGCATAGTCGCCGCCCGCGGAGAGGGCTTCCGCCAGGTAGCGTTCGAGGTCGCGCCCGGTGATCCCAAACTTGTTGGCGAAAAAGGAATCGCGAAATGCCATAATTCCAGCTTAGCAGCCGCGGGTTGACATGCCGGTCCGACCCGGGTTGTGGAGCGGCTGTTTGCTGTGTCATTCTCGATAGACACCGGAGAGGGCGGTCAAAGTGGCGGAACAACAACGCGCGGATGTGGCGATTGTCGGTGGGGGAATCGTCGGACTAGCGCATGCCTGGTACGCGGCGCGAGCCGGGAAGCGGGTGGTGCTATTTGAGCGCAGCGCGCAGGCGCAGGGGGCGTCGGCGCGGAACTACGGGCTGCTGTCGCCGATCGGGCAGCCGGCGGGTTTCCTGCTGCAGATGGCCCTGCGGAGCCGCGAGCTATGGATGGACCTGCTCAATCAGTGCAAGGCGCCCATGTCGGCGACGGGCTCACTGCATGTGTGCTATCGCGAGGACGAGGAGGCGGTGGGGAAGGAGTTCTGTTCGCTAGGTCCGGCGCAGGGCTACACGTGCGAGTGGCTGGACGCGCAGCACACTCTGGAGAAGTGCAACGCGCTGCGGCAGAAGAACCTGCGCGGGGCGGTATACAGCCCCTTGGAGATTACGGTAGATCCAAAAGTTGTGCTGGCGGAGCTGCCGAAGCTGCTGAAGGAACGGTACCGGATGGAAATCCGCTACTCCTCGCCGGTGCGGCGGGTGGAGCCTCCCGTGGTGGAGACGTCGTCGGAGGCATGGAGGGTGGATTCGGCGATTGTCTGCGCGGGGACGGATTTCGAGACGCTGTTTCCGGGGGAGTTCAAGACGAGCGGGCTGCTGCGGTGCAAGCAGCAGATGATGCGGACCGTGCCGCAGCCGGACAACTGGAAACTCGGGCCGGCGCTGGCGGCCGGACTGAGCATGCGTTTCAACCCTTCGTTCCAGATTTGTCCTTCGATCGAGGGGTTGAAGAAGCGGATTGCGTCAGAGATGCCAAAGTATGAGAAATGGGGGATTCACGCGCTGGTATCGCAGACCCCGCGCGGCGAACTGACGATTGGGGACTCGCACGAGTACGGGCAGAACACCGATTTTTACGACAAAGCGGAAATCGACGATTTGATACTCGACTACCTGGACAGCTACACCAGTTTCAATGACCGGACGATCGCGCAGCGCTGGCAGGGGGAATACGCCTACCATCCGGAGAAGCCGTTCTTTCTGGCGACGCCGATGAAGGGGGTGCTGGCGATCACGGGCGTGGGCGGAGCGGGGATGACGCTCGCGCTGGGGCTTGCCGAGCGAATCTGCAAGCGGTTTTTCGAGTAGTTTACGTTTCCGGGCGGGCGGTAATGGCCGGATCGCCGGTATCAAAGTGGGGCCCGTTTTCGTCCCAATCCTCGGCGCGGAACATGCGCCCGCGGCCGAGCGAGCCATCGATCTCTTTCACGGTGAGGTACACGTTGTTCCCTTCGACGTGGCCCCACACGAAGTGATAGAAGGCGCCTTGGGCAAAGCCCTCGCCGCGGATTAGTTTGCCGTTCATCGTGCCGCCGGAACTGCCCACCTCCATGTAGGCGATTCCATCGCGCACGATGCGCACGAACTGGTGGCCGTGCCCGCTGATGACGTGCGAAACGCCGTAGCGCTTGACGATCTGATGGAGGGGAAAGTCCGTGCCGCGCTGTTTGATCATCTCAATCCAATAAGGACGGTGGAAGAGGACGAACTTCGGGCTGCGGTTGCGGTTCGCCTGGAGATCCTGCTCGAGGAAACGCAACTGCTCGTCGTCCAACTGGGCGGTGCGGCTGTTGTCGAGGACGGTGAAGTGGGCGTCCTGGTAGTCAAAGCTGTAGTTGGGGTTG
>JADLBG010000058.1 GCA_020847895.1 Bryobacterales bacterium | reverse complement strand
TACCCCGCTGATCGACGACGTGTTGACTTGTGCAGGCGCGGAAACATTGAGTCCAACCCATAACAGGATGGGAAGAACGAAACGAGAAGTCATGGCTCGCGAGTATATCTTAACCGGTAAACGAGAACTGTCTCATTCCGTGAGACAGTTCCAGAACTGCCATTGCTGTTTTCTCCACAAACCAGCGGTCGTGCGACACGAGGATCACCGCGCCGGGATACTGCCGCAGCGCGCCCGCCAGCGCCTCCTGAGCCTCCATCTCCAGGTGGTTCGTCGGCTCATCGAGCAGCAGCGCGTTGTAGCCCCCCAACAGCAGCCGGGTCAACGCCGTCTTGCTGCGCTCGCCCAGGCTCAGCAGCCTCAGCGGCTGGCGTACCAGGCCGCTGCGCAGTCTCAGGCAGGCGAGCAGCGTTCGCACCCTCATTTCATCAGGACACACCTCCATACACACCTCAAGCGGCGTCTTCCTCTCGTCCAGATGTTCGTGCTCCTGTGCATAATACCCCACCCGGACTCCGCTGCCCCAGTGCAGCCTCCCGCGCCGCAATGGGAGATCGCCCATCAGCGTCCGCAGCAGCGTCGTCTTGCCGCTGCCATTCGAACCCAGCACTGCCCACCGCTCATTCCTATGTACGAAGAAACTCAGATCCTCGATCACCGGCGCCCCTTCGCCATATCCAACAGTCATTGCCTCCGCGTTCACCACGAGTTCGGAACAATAGGGCACATTCGAGAAATCGAGTTCCGGAATCCCCTGCTCCTCCCAAGGCTTGCCAATCGTGGGCTCCAGCTTGTCCCGCTCCCGCAGGATTCTCCCTGTCCGCGCCACCTTCGCTGCCTTGCGTGCGTAGAAGTCCCGGCATTGGCGCATTCCCGGCGGAGCCTTCGCCACCTTCGCCGCAAGACGTTCCCGCTTCTCCGCCGCGCGTTCCGCCGCGGCTACCCGCCGCTGTTGCGCTTCGTATTGGCCCCGCTGACGGCTCTCGCCTGCTTCCCGCTCCTCCATGGCGAAATCGTAGTTCCCGGCGTAGACTCGCACCGCGCCGCGCTCGATGGCGACGGTCCGCGTCGTCACCTCATTCAGGAACGCGCGGTCATGCGACACCACGACGCACGTGATCTTCTGCCGGATGAGCCACTGCGCCAGCCACTCCCGCGCCTCGAGGTCCAGGTGGTTGGTGGGCTCATCGAGCAGCAGCAGATCCGCGCCCGCCCGCATCACCCGCGCCAGACCCTCTCGCGTCCGCTGTCCGCTCGAGAGTTCCTGCCCGGAAGGCCGGTGCGGCATCTCCGTGCTCAGCCCCTTCCGCCGCGCGATCTCTCCGCTGTCGGGCTCCATCTCACCCGCCAGCAGGCGCAGCAGCGTCGTCTTGCCGCTGCCGTTCGCGCCGGCAAGCCCGATCCGGTCGCCGGGGTCAATGGCAAACGTTACGGCGCGCAACAGAGGCACGCCGGAAACATGACTGTAGGAAAGATTCTGAACGGAAAGCAAAGACATACTTCCTCCTCGCCGCTCATCGCGGCACAGCCTGCATTGTGGCAATGGCTGGAAATGTGTCTTAGAGTTTCATTAAGGAACCCGGAGGTTCATCACCGAGCATATCAGCTTTTCAACCGCAGGAAGAACCATGCCAATCCCGTGACCAGCAGGAACGAGGCCGCCACGCGGGAAGCCGCGGGCGCAATGCTCGAAAAGATGCGCGAGAGCCGGCTCAGCGGCAGCGCAAAGGCCGCAATCGCCAGCACCTCCGCCACGCCCATCCCGAACAACACCGGAAATGCCGCATACCCGGTTTCCGAAAGATAGAGCGCATAGGACAGACCATGGAACAAGCCCAGTATTGCCGCCACCGCCCATCGCTGCCCCGCCCGCGGCAGCGTCAGGATCTCCACCGCGAGGTAGGCGATGGTCAACGCCAAAGCCGCTTCGACGAATCGCGGCGCCGGATTCCACGGCGTAAGCGGAACCACCACCGCCGCCGCCACCTCGCCTGCCACGAAGCACACCGTCAACAGCAGCAGTTCCTTCCGCCCGCGCGCCGCCAGCACCAGGCAGCCGAGAAACAGGATAGCCGCCGCGCTCGAGAACGCCCGCGCGAAGCCGGACCCCGACGCCGTCACGAACACCTCGAACGCCGTCGGCGGACGGAACCGGATCTGCGCCCTCGGGTTGGCGTAATCAAACACCGCCTGATCCGATTTGTCGCCCATATAGGCGTGGATCAGATGTACGTGGTTCGGCACCGTCACCTGGTAGAACGTGCACGCCACATCGACAATCTCCACCGCCGCGGGCCATTCGTACACTCCCTTGCAGCGGTACGCGCCATCCCCGGGATCCTCGCGGCAGCCCTTCTCGAGCAGCTTCCCTTTGACGCCGCCGCTCTCGAACGTGATGTTGTCGAAGAGCGTCTTCTCCGCGCTCTGGATGTGCTGAATTTCATACAACGGCATCCGCAATTCGTAGGTGGCGCGGTTGCCGTCCACCCGCAGATCCGCGCTCGACATGCTGATGACGTGGGCCTGCGCCAGGCAGCCCGCGAAAAAGGAAAGAAGAAACGCTCGCTTCATGACACGGCCCGCGTCGACCGGATATACACAATGCGCAGAATCGCCAGCACGGGAACCGAGAATATCATGCCGGCGATGCCCGCCAGTTGCTCCCCCGCCAGCGCGCCGAACACGATCAGCAGCGGATGCAGTTTCAAGCCGCTGCCCAGCAGAAACGGCTGCAGGACGTAATCCTGAAACAGCCGGTAAAGAAGGAAGAACACAATCATGACGCCTACATGCGGATACCCCGAAACCAGCGCCACCACGCAGGCAACCGTTCCCGCGGTCAGCGGCCCGATGACCGGGATGAACTCGAGCACCGCCGCGATGGTGGCGAGCAGCGCCGCATACGGGACAGCGGATACCTGGAAGAACAGGAGGTAGGCCAGAAATGTCGCCATGCTCAACAGGAACAGCGCGCGGATGTATTGCGCCAGCATCAGGTGAACATCGTCGAGCAGGCCCTCCACAAACCCCTCCTCGGCGCGGCTCACCAGGCCCAGCGCCTGTTGCCGCAACTCCGCCGCGTCCTTCAGAAAGAAGAAGCTTAGAATCGGCACCAGCACCGCGAAGCCCAGATTGCCGATGGCGCCGATCACCTGTGTCACCGCCGTGCGCAGCATGGGCAGCGCCGATTCGAGCCCCGCCGCCAGTTGTTCCTGAATCGCCCCGAGCACCTGCCCGCGCACCGGTTCGAGCCACGGCGGAATGGGAGCCTTCGAGAGCTTGCCCGCGCTCTGCGCGAGGTCCGGCATCCGCGCCAGCAGATTGGCCGCTTCCTCCGATGCTCTCGACCCCACCGCGGCCGCGACGCTGACCAGCGTGGCGATCAGCACGACGTACACCATCGCCAGCGACAGGGCGCGCGAGATTTTCCCTTGGGCGAACCGGTCCACCCGCGACACCACCGGCCACAGCAGGTAGGCGAAGAACACGGCCAGCAGGAACACCAGGATCGTGCGCCGCGTGTAGTAGAGGAAAGCAAAGAACCCCACCGTGAGAAGAGCGGACCACGTGACGCGGACAGCTTTCGGTTCAATGCCCAGCATCGAAGTGAATCAGACGTTTTCGTCGATCAGAACCGGCGGATTGTAGTACAGGATGCGCTTGCACGATTCGCAAAAAATGATGCCGTCCAAACCCTGCCGCAGTTCCTGCATCACCTGTGGGCGGATAGTCATGTTGCATGCCGTGCAGCGGCCTTCCGCCGCCTCCGCCACGGCGACGCCCCCGGCCCGCTTCCGGATGCGCTCGTAATTGGAGATGTAGTCTTTCCGCGCCGCCGCCGCGGCTTGCATGCGCGCTGCTTTCACCTGCTCCAGTTCCTTGCGATGGGCTTCGGTCTTTTCGAGCGCTGCCTTCTTTTCGGCCTCCACCTGTGCCGTCTCGATCGCCAGCGCCGCCTCGGCCTTCTTCACGTTCTGATCGAGCGGCTCGGATTCGGTCATCAATTCCAGAATCCTGTCTTCGAACTTCCGGATTTCCTTGTTGCAGTAATCGATCTCGGTCTGGAACGCGCGGTACTGTTCGTTCGTCTTTGCCGAGGTCATCTGATCCTTCAACTTGGAAATCTTCTGGTCCTGGACTTTGATGTCGTCATCCAGCCGCTTGCGCTCTTTCTGGTTACCGGCAAGAGCGGCGCGGTCCACTTCCAGACGCCGCTTGTGGGCATCGAGCGCCTTGGCAATTTCCGCAATCCGCTTCGGCAGGATCGCGATCTCTTTTTGAAGTTCGGCACTTCTCTGATCCAGACTTTGTATCTTCAGGATCAGCTCTAATTCCGTACTCATCAGCTAATGGATTGTATCACGCCCGCGCCGCAGCCTACCCGCCACGGGCGCGGCCAAAGCCCGCACGGCGGGCTCGAGTTCGGGGATCGCCAACCGCTTCGCGACGGCGTAGAACACCAGGATGCCGGAGGGAATGGCAAGCGCCAGGACAGCGAGGAACGCCGCGCGGGTCATGCCGAAGCGGCCAAGAACCAGCGCGTTGACGCCCGAGACCAGCACCCCCATCGCCACGGCGGCCACGGTCACCTTCCACAGGCTCGCCACCAGAGCGCGGCCGTAGATGCCCGCCAGTTTCGCCCGCAGGATGGTGAACTGCACCACGAAACTGAACAGCGCCACCGCCGCCGTGCTCAGCGCCAGCCCGCTCTGCCCGAAGCCGAACCGCCCCGTGAGCGTGGTGGCCACCTCATAGTTGATCAGCACGGAAGCGAGCGAGATGAGCATCGGCGTGAGCGCATCGTTCAACGCATAGAACGCCGGCGTCAACAGCTTGACCCCCGCGTATCCCAGCAGGCCGATGGCAAAGTAGGAAAGCGCGTCCGCCGTCTGCCGCGTGTCGTAGAGTTCAAACCGCCCGCCTTGATAGATGGCTCCGATGATGGACTGCCCCAGCACCACAAGGCCTACCGAAGAAGGCACGGTCAGCAGAAACACCGTCGCCAGCGAGCGCGACAGCGTCTGGCGGAACTCGTTGAAGTTCCCCTCCGCCGCGCTGCGCGAAATGGAGGGCAGCGTTGCCGTCGCCATCGCCACGCCGAACAGGCCGAGCGGCAGTTGCATGAAGCGGAATGCGTAGCCGAGCCAGCTTACCGGTCCATCGGCGCCGCGCACGGGATCCACGAGTGAGGCGGCAAGGTTCGTGTTCACCACCAGGTTGATCTGCACCGCCGCGTTGCCGAGAATGGCGGGCCCCATCAGGGTGATGATGCGGCGCAGTCCCGCGTCGGCCCAATCAAACGCCGGGCGGAATCTGAATCCGGAACGATAGAGACTCGGCAGTTGCCACACGAGTTGCAACGCTCCGCCGAGAACGACGCCGTAGCCCATTCCCTCGATCGGCGCAAGCCCGATGTGCGGACCGGCCCAGAATCCGAGGAGCAGGCCGACGGCTACCGAGCCGATATTGAACATGGTGGAGGCGAGCGCTGGAACCCCGAAGATGCCGCACGCGTTCAGCACGCCCATCGCCTGCGCTGCCAGCGCCACCAGCAGCAGGAAGGGGAACATAATCTGCGTCATCTTGACGGCGAGTTCGAACTTGCCGGGAATGTGGTGAAAGCCCGGCGCCAGCAGATCCACCAAGGCCGGAGCAAACACCATGCCGAGACCGCAGACAATGCCCACAAGAATGATGATGGCCGTCGAGACCAGGTTCGATAACGCGGCGGCTTCCTTCCGCCCGCGAGTGGTCAGGTACTCGGTGAAGATGGGGACAAAGGCCGAAGAGAGCGCCCCTTCCGCGAACAGGTCGCGGGTGAGGTTGGGGATGCGGAAGCCGAGCATGAAGGCGTCATTCACCAGGCCCGCGCCGAACAACCGCGCCATGACGATCTCCCGGATAAGGCCCGTGACACGGCTCATCGCGATGGCCAAAGACGTCACCCCCGCCGACCGGACAATGCCCTCGGAGGTGGATGGAGTCTCGTCTTTCGTCTGTGCCGCCGTCGCTATGCTCCGTACTCTTCAAAGAATTCGGCAATCGTCAGGATGCCGGTGTAGTAGTTCTTCAGGTTGTACTTCTCGTTGGGCGAGTGCAAGCCGTCATCCGGCAGTCCGAAGCCCATGAGCACGGTGGGAATGCCGAGGTGCGTGGCGAAGTCGCCGACAATCGGGATGGACCCGCCGGACCGCGTCAAGACAGTGGGACGGCCGAGCGTGCGGGCAAACACCCGCGCGGCCACCGCGATCGCCGGATGATCCGGATTGACGACAATGGCCGGCCCGGAGCTTAAAACACGAAGCTCGAGTTTTGTTCCGGCCGGGGTGTTCGCCGCCAGGAACTCCTGGAAGGCGGCAACCACTTTGTCCGGGTCCTGTGTGGGCACAAGGCGAAAGCTCACTTTGGCGGTCGCCCTGGCGGGGATGACCGTTTTCGCGCCCGCGGCAGTAAAGCCTCCCGCAATCCCGTGGACCTCCATGGTGGGACGCGACCAGGTCCGCTCCAGCACGGAGTAGCCCGGCTCACCCGTGAGTTGTGTCGAGCCGACTTCCTTCTTCAGGAACTCCCCTTCGTCGAAGGGCAGGCTCTTCCAGGATTCGAGTTCGGCGGGCGCCGGCGCCTCCACCTCGTCATAGATGCCGGGGATTTGAATGACGCCGTCCGCATTCTTTGCCTTGGCCAGAACTTCGATGAGTCCGTAAACCGCGTTCGGTGCCGCTCCGCCGTAGAGGCCCGAATGCAGGTCGCGGGCGGGGCCAGTGCACTCCACTTCCGTGTAGACGAGGCCGCGCAGCCCGATGCACAGCGTGGGAATCCCCTCGGCATAGAGCGCCGTGTCGGAGACCAGCGCCACGTCCGCCTTCAGTTTTTCCTTGTGCGGCGGTACGTACTTTGCGATGGACCAGCCGCCCACTTCCTCTTCGCCCTCGATGAGGAACTTGACGTTGAGCGGAAGGCGCCCGCCATGGAGCGCGCGCAATGACTCGACGGCCTTGATGTGCATGTACATCTGGCCCTTGTCGTCCGCCGAGCCGCGCGCGTAGAGATTGCCGTCCCGAATGGTGGGGTCGAAGGGCGGAGTGCGCCACAACTCGAGCGGATCCGGCGGTTGCACGTCGTAGTGGCCGTAGCAGAGCACGGTGGGCTTCCCGGGCGCATGGAGCCAGTCGCCATACACCAGCGGATGCTTCTCCGTGGAGATGATCTCCACGTTCTCGAGGCCGGCCTCTGTCAAGCGCGCGGCCACGTATTGTGCGGCCCGCCGCACATCCGGCGTATGCTCGGGCAGCGTGCTGATGCTCGGAATGCGCAGAAATGCGTTCAATTCCTCGAGGAACCGCGCCTCGTTCTCGCGAACATAGGTTTCGAGTTGCATGGATCGGGTGTGTGGACCATTATAGCCGCGCCATCCATGGAGCGCAGTCCACGCAAAAGGCGTGCGCTGACTATGTACACTATGGGAACGGCGAAATCATGAACGTACCACTCACTCCCATCCGCTGTCTCTACCGGGCCATGGATCTGTTTGCCCGCAAGGTGGGGATCGTGTCCGGAACCCGCACGTTTACTTACGGCCAGTTTTGCGAACGGACGCTGAAACTCGCCAGCGCCCTCGCGCGCAGCGGCGTCGCCAAGGGAGACCGCGTGGCGCTGCTCAGCTTCAACAACCACCAGTTGCTGGAAAGCTATTACGGGGTTCCGCTTGCCGGCGGCATTGTGATGCCGCTCAACGTTCGGCTGTCCATTCAGGAACTGGCGCCGATCCTCAATCACTCGGAGGCCGGCACGCTGCTCTTTGAGAACGACTTCCTTCCCATTGTCGAGCAGTTGAAGAACGCCTGCGGCAGCATCCAGCGCTATATCACGCTGGATGAGAAGGTTGGGCCCGCCGACATAACTTACGAGGAACTGCTCGATGAAGGCCGCCCGGACTACATCGATTACATGGATGTGGATGAGAACGCCGTAGCCGAATTGTTCTACACCAGCGGCAGCACGGGCGCGCCGAAGGGTGTCATGCTCACCCACCGGACGCTGTACCTGCACGCCATGAGCGTCGCGACGCTGGTGGGCGACCCGAAGGACCTCATAGACCTGCACACGATTCCGCTATTCCACGCCAACGGCTGGGGAAGGCCGCAGTCTTCGACGATGCTCGGATCGAAGCAGGTGATGGTGCGGCGCTTCGAGCCGGCGGGGGTGTTCCGGCTGATCGAGGAGCATCGGGCCACGGAGATGAGCCTGGTGCCGACGATGGCGAACGCGTTGCTCAACGCGCCTGATCGAGCGCAGTTCGATCTCTCGAGCCTGCGGCGCGTGATGGTGGGCGGCGCGGCCGCTTCGCCGGAGCTTGTGGCTCGCTTGGAACAGGCGTTCCGCTGCGAGATCATTTCGGGCTACGGATTGACGGAGACGTGCCCCGTGCTGACCACCGCCCGCGCCAAGGGCGCCATCGATGAGTCCGGCGACAAGGAGCGCCACCGGCGGCGCGCCATGGCGGGATGGGCTGTTCCGGGAGTAGAGGTGCGGGTGGTGGATGTGAACATGCAGACCGTTCCGCGTGACTCGAAGACGATCGGCGAAGTGGCGGCCCGCGGGGATCATCTGATGGCCGGCTACTTCAAAGATCCAGCGGCCACCGCCATGACCATCGAGAACCATTGGATCCACACCGGCGACATGGCGGTCTGGGACGAAGAAGGCTACATCCAGATTGTGGACCGGAAGAAGGAGATCATCATCAGCGGCGGGGAGAACATCTCGTCCATCGAAGTGGAGAAGGCGATCGGCGCGCACCCCGCCGTCTACGAGTGCGCCGTGGTGGCCGCGCCCGACGAGACGTGGGGCGAAGTGCCGGCCGCGGCGGTGGTGTTAAAACCCGGCATGGAACTTACCGCCGAGGAGCTTACGGAATTCCTCTCCGCGACGCTTGGCCGCTTCAAGCTGCCGAAGATCATCGAGTTCTACGAAGACCACCTGCCGAAGACCGGTACGGGCAAGATTCGCAAGCTGGTGATCAAGGAGAAGTTCTGGGCGGGCAAAGAGAAGCGGGTGCAGGGATAGCTCCGGATCATGGTGTCTCTGCTTCTCCATTGCGGTATTGACGAGAAGGACGATCTCATCGCCGAGTTGTACGAGTGCGGCACCACGGGGATCGTCGAAATGGAGGCGCCCGGCGGCGGGTGCACACTGGACGTGTTTTTCGACACCGCTCCGGAGGCCGCAATCGCCCAGGAGCGCTTCGCGCGGTATGCGCCGGAATGGATCAACCACGGCGAGCGCGATTACATCCGCGAATTCCAGGATCACTGGCGGGCGGTGGCCGTGGGCGAGCGGTTCTGGCTGGCTCCGCCGTGGCATGCGGGGCCGGCGCCGGAGGGGCGGTTGCGGCTCGACTATCAGCCGGGAATGGCGTGCGGCAGCGGAGCGCATCCCTGCACGCAGTTGTGCATCGAGGCGCTGGAAGGAGTGGCGCGGCCGGGCAGCGCGGTGCTCGATGTGGGGTCGGGGTCGGGGATTCTGCTGCTGGCCGCGGGCCTGCTGGGAGCGTCGCGGCTTGTTGGCTGCGATATTGACCACGAGTCGATGGCCATTGCGAAGGAGGCTGTGCCGGGAGCGCTGCTGTTCACCGGGTCGCCGCGGTCTGTGCGCGATGGGCTGTTCGACGTGGTGATCGCCAACATCAGTTCCATTGCCGCGGAGGAACTCGCGGCCGATCTGCGCCGTGTCTGCCGCGCGGGGGGTACGATCATCGTTTCCGGGTTTCGCGGCAGCGATCTTCCGGAAGGCTACGAAGGGGCGCGCCGCACGGAGCAGGAAGAGTGGGCCTGTCTCACGGTTTCGCCGCCTGATAGTGAGCGGTGATCTCCTGCTCGGCGAGCACCCGCCGGTATACCGCCACCTCGCTCACCTTGCCTTCGAAGTCCCCGCCGGCGATGAGGGTTCCGGTGTTGCCCGCAGCCTCGCTTTCGCTGATCAATTTCGCGTTGCGGTAGAGCCGGATGCGGCTTCCGTCGCGCACGAGGACGGCATGCTGCCACTGCCGGAGCGGAAGGCCGGTGGGGGCTTTCCACGAATCGCCGCCCACGGAAAAGACGGTTTTGGGCGGCGCTCCGCTCCAGAACCACAACTCGACGCTGTAGCTTTGGCCCAAGTCGCGTGGCGGAGTGACAATGCGCCCTCCGGCCAGATAGGCTGCGCGGCTCCCGTCGTCAGGGCCGGCAAGGTAGTGGGCCGCGCGGCCGTCGCAGGAGGCAGGCGGCCCTCCCATGCTGTCCCGCGCGACGGTGCCCCCCATCTCATGAAGGCGGAAGTAGGCCGCGGGTTTGGAGGCGCTTACGGCTCGCGAATAAGAGCCAACGGCGGCGACGGGTGTCCGGCGCTCCTTCCCGCTCACCTTCTCGAGCAGCCGCAGCAGGGCTTCAGTGATCTTCGGCTCGGCGGTGACTTCGAGACCCGCCGTGCGCGCGGGCCATGTCGTGTAGCCTCCGAGCTTGTGCTGTTCCGGAGGAGGGATGTATCCCTCGGCCCCGTTGGCGAGCGCGATGTTCATGGTCAGCGGAAAGGGGCTGCGCGCCTTGAGCTTCAGTCCGGTGAGTCCGTAGGCCTCGTTTGGAATGGCCGTGATGGCGAACTCGCCGATACGAATGGCTTGCAGCCTTAGTTCGCGCTCGGGTTCCTGGTGGAGGAAGATCTGCTCGCGGGCGTAGACTTCCGTCTGGTCCCTGGGTTTGCGCGCGCCCATGCGTTCGACGATGGCGCGCGCCCAGCGAAGGCGTTCTTCATCGGGGGCGCGGCGCTTCAGCGTGAGGAGGGTCTCCGCCATCGCGAGAGGAACCCAATTCCGGTAGCGCACCTTTGCGTAGGCCTTGAAGGCGGTTTCCACAACGCCATCGGCGTATTGCTCGATGGCGAGGCTGCTCTTCGGCTTGCCGTAATCCATCCACATCTGGTCGCCGCTCGTGCCTTGGGACATGATGCCGGTGAAGGTCTCCGGCGCTCCGATTCGGGCGGCGATCTTACTCGCGAACCGTCCGTAGTAGTCGGAGGAAACCTGGGTGTCGCCGAAGTAGTGCATGGAGTAGTTGGCAAGCAAGGCCAGAGGCTGCCCCTGTGTGGTCTGGACGGACAACACGGTGAGCGCGGGGTCTACGGGTCCGGATTCGGTTACGGCGTCGGGGTTCTCATAACCCGGATGCATGTTGGCGCGCACGGTGAGGTTGCCGAAGGGGTCTTTGCGTATCTTGTCCGGGCGGAAGATCCAGCGGCGGCAGTGGGTGTGCGCGGTGTCATCCTCCACGGCCCAGCCAATGCGGGCGGGCTGAAGGTTGCGCGCGGCGGCGGCGATGGCGGCGGCGATCTTACCGGGCAGGCCGGCGGCATAGTCGAGCTGCATATCGGAGCCAAGGCAGGCCATGGAGGAAGGAGCGGTATGCGAGTGCGTGGCGGAGACGAGCATGCGTTCCGCGGCGATGCCGGTTTCGAGGCGCGCCATTTCCTTAGCGAGATCGAGAAGTTCGCGGGGCAGCATGCAACTGTCCACCACGGTGATGGCGATTCTGGCCGCGCCATCGTCGAGCACGAGAGCGCGCGCATGGAGGGGGCCGGTGACCTTGTCGGCGGTACGCTCGAGCATCTGGCAGTTGGTGATGACGGGCAGCACGGAAGGAGTGATGTCGACGCTCGCCGCGCCCGCGCGAAGGATTCTCGCCTGGGCGAAGGCGACCTCGGGTACGAGCGTCAGTAGACAGAGCAGGCGGAGCACTCTTGCATTGTACCGGCGGCTACGGATGGGACTGGATTTCGTAGACGGCGGCGCGAGGAGCGCGGAAGAGCAGGCGGTAGGGGGGAGAGGAGGCCAGTTTGTTCCAGTCAACAGTCTCTCTCAGGAAGGGATCGAGGTCGAAGTCGGTGTCAGTCAACAATGCGTACCCGATGTCATGGCGGCGAGCATTTGCCGGCAACTCTCGAAAGGCCTGAATGAGGGGAGCTCGATCATGCCGGTAGAATTCTTTGGGGAAATTACGAGGGCGTACCGCCTGAAGTCCGGAGTAAAGGAAGACCGGGACATCGTGGTAGGTAAGGACACGCTTGCCGGGCGCAAGGTTCTGTTTCATCCAGATGTACGCTTTCCGGCTGTTCTCGAATTGCTGGTGATAACGCTCGGCGATGGACGGAAGTAGCGCCAGGTTACCCATGGCGACCATGGCGCCGGCCCACAACGTGACCATGGCGACGACGGAGGCGATGGCGGCGGCAACAACCCGTTGCCCACGGTCCGCGGAGCGCCAGACTGTGAACAGCATGCTTAGGAGATGGCGCAATTCCGCCTGTGCTCCGAAGACAATCACGGGGACGATGGGAATGAGAAACCGTTCGTTCGGCGGATACTGCCAGACAAGAAGCTGAAGGCAGAAGCCCGCGCAAAACCAGTGGTGCAGGCCGAGGCCGTCTTTGCGTGCCTGACGTATGATGCCCACAATGGCGAAGATGCCAACAAGGCGCGGGAACATGGGGCCGAGGAATGGAATCCCCACGACATCTGG
>JADLBG010000057.1 GCA_020847895.1 Bryobacterales bacterium | reverse complement strand
CAAGGAGAACTTCGTCGAACTCGATCCCGAGGTGAAGGACCACTGGGGCATTCCTGTTTTAAAGATCCACTTCACCCATCACGACAATGACCGCAAGCTTATCGCCGATTTCCAGGAGAAGGCGGAAACGCTATTTCGCAAGGCCGGCGGAGAGATCATTGACACGCCTGGGCGCGAGGCCGGCGTAAGGCGCAGCCATGCCTTAGGCGGCTCCATCCACGAGGTAGGCACAGCCCGGATGAGCGCAAACCCAAGGGACGGCGTATTGAACTCCTTCTGCCGGACGCATGACATCCCCAACCTCTATGTGTTCGGAGGAAATGCCTTCCCATCCACCGGGGACAAGCATCCCACGCTGACCATGATGGCCCTCGCCGCGCGAGGCTGCGACCGTTTGCTCGAGCAGGCGAAAGGGAACAGGGTCTAAGCGCCGACAGACGCGCGAACCTTGCCCGAGTAGACCTCGATGACGCGGCGCGCCATTTGTTGCACAGTGTAGTGCCGCCGCACCCCCGCATAGCCATTCGCCGAGAGTTCCTCGCGAAGCTTGGGACTTTCAAACAGCCGCATGATCTGCCGCCCGAAGCTCACCGGCTGATCCGGCTCGGCAAGAAGGCCGCCCCCGGTCTTCTCGATCAGTTCGGGAAACGCTCCGTGCCGCGGTTGGACGACGGGGACGCCGCACGCCATGGCTTCAAGCAGGTAGAGACCTTTGGTTTCGGCGTAAAGGCTGGGGACGGAGAGAACGTCGAGGCTGCGCAGGAAACCCGTTTTCTGTTCACGATCGAGCACGCCGTGATAGTGAAATTCATCCGCGAGTCCCCACTCCTTCATCTGCTTCCCGATGATGCGAAGGTATTCCTTCTGCTCGGGGGCCATATAACCGGCAGCCTCCAGACGGCTGCGCGGGAGTCCGCCCTCATGGCGCATCCAACGGTAGGCCTCGCACAGCAGATGCAGGCTTTTCTCGGGAGTGATGCGCGCCAGATAGCCGATGCGGAACGGAGCCGCGGGGCGGGATTCGCGCATCTCGAATCCCCTGGTGTGAATACCAAGCGGCGCCACGTGCAGGCGGTCCTTGGGAAGATCGAGGTAGGCCGCCATCAGGCGCGCGCAAAATTCGCTGACAGCAACGAAGCCGTCGGCGGTGGAGACCTGGCGGCGAAGCAGGCTCAGCGCCTGGCCGCGGTAGGGTTCCCGTAATCCTTCGAGAAACAGATCCTCGCCTTGAAGCGTGACGAACACCGGGCCCTTCGTCACCTGGCGAATTGGCTCCGCCATCGAAATGAGCAGCGAGTTCGGCAAGGTCGCCACGTCGGGACGGTCCAGATGAGCGAGGTAGTGCCGCAGTTTCTCGAACTCTTTCTTCTGCGGCCCGTGCTCGCCCTGAAGCATGGCAACCGTCATCTCGCCCAGGAATTTTGGATCGACAGGTATGGAACGCCTGGAGGCGGCCTTGAGCGCGAAACCGGAATCCCAGAGCTTGTCCAGAAACCAGGGCGTCTTGCGGAAGAGCGCCGAGTGCTGCTGAAGATACACGCTGATACCGCCGAACAGCACGTGGCGGTCGCTGACGTTTTCCTCATCCACCAGCGTCGGCGTGTACACCGGCATCAGCAACACGTCGTGCCCCTGCGCCTTCAACTCCGCCGCCAGCGCGTTGTCTCGCAGACAACTCCCGCAATACATGTTCGCTGCGCCGGCGGTGAGGGCGAAGATGCGCATGGCGTTTCTAATGCGTCGCGACCAGATCCGCTGCTTGCTGGAAAGCGCGGCGCGCGTAGAGATGTTCGAACAGGTTGCCTTCATGCGGCTGATCCCACCCGATCTTCATCGTGGGAATGGGGCCGAGATTCAGCCGCCCAACGTGCGGCGAAGCGAGAAGCCGGGAGCGCAACGACTCGTTCGCCGTAATCGCCGTCGCCACCAGCGTCGGGCCGATGGCTTCCACCATTTCCGCCTCCGGACACTCGACAACGCTCGCGAAGGGGAAAAGAAACTCCCGGTTGGCAAGTCCATGCGAGGGCGATTCGCAATGAAGAATCGTGGGCAGCAGGTAGGTGGAATCCTCGAACCGCGCCAGACGCCCGGAGGGACGGTACTTCGCCGTCACGTCTTCGACGCCCGGTTCGTACAGCGCGTCGTCAATCATGGCCGAAATGCGCTCGGCAACACGCGGGTCCGCAAAGGGAGCGATGCGCGCTTCCGGATCATCGGCTGGTTTCGGCTGAATCTTCGCCATGCGCTCCGCAAGGGCTTCCGCCACTTCCCTGCCCCGCCGCGGAACCCAGACGCCGGAGGCATTAATACAGGACCGCCCCGAGTTTTCAGAAATAGATTGGATGATGACATCAAGATGGCGCTCGAAGCCGTCAATGGCATCCTCTCCCAGCAAGACCTTGCTGTACCCTGGGCCGTGCAGTTCGATGCGCGGGTCATTCTTCCATGACTTGACAGCCCCTACATCGCCGAACAGCATGCATCGGCCGCAGCTTTGCAGAATCGTGGCCGCGCCGCCATGATCGGTGGGATAGTAGCCGAACACCTCCGGAGGGCACCCGGCTTTGATGTACGCCTGAATGACACGGTAGGGGGACCACGGCTCGGCGCTCCCAGGCTTCAGAACCAGCGGAACCTTCATCGCAATAGCCGGAATCCACAGCGAGTGCACACCCGGTGAATTGTTGGGCAGCACCGCGCCCAGGTTGTATCCGCGGGGGTAGAAGCTGACGGCATGGCCGCCCGCATCGCCGTGCCCATCATCGAGAACACGCATGTCCATGCCGCGCGTCAGTCCGCTGAGCACGCTGCCGATCTCCGCCATCACGCCGTGGATCTTCATCATGTTGCGGCGCACCATGACGTGCGGAAGGCCGGTGGTGGCGGAGATGGCGAGTACATACTCGTCCGGCGTCTGCCACCCATCGCCGAGCGGCAGCGTTTCGCGAAGGTAGTACTCCGCGGCGCGCTTCGACATGGCCACCAGTTCTTCGACACGGAAACCTTGCAGAATCCTCCACGTCTCCTCGGCGCCGAGCAGGTCGCGGCGGACCAGCCCTGGGTTGGCCTGGCTGATCTCCACATACGGCTGGCGTGTGCGGTAATGCTGCGTTCGCGCCAGCGTCAAACTGCGATAGGGACGGCCTTTGCGAAGGATCGGGATGTGGAGCATCAGTAGACTCCTTCGACGACGCCCGCGCCAAGTTTCGAAAACGGGCGCACGTTGCGGACCCCATCCCAAGGGTAGAGCGGGTGAGGCCGCTCGCGTTCGCATTCATCGCGCTCCAGAAAGCGCGGCACGAAGAATTCCTTGGTAAGCGTGGTGAGCCGCACGCGCCCCGTTTCGCCATAATCCACGATGCGCATGGGATTCAGGGGATCCACCACTTCGATCATCGCCCGCGGAGTGGGCGGATAGTAGACAATGGCGTAGCCGTCTTCGGCGGTAAGCGGCTTGTGGACGGCAAGCCCCATGAGGGTGTTCCCGTATGTGGGAGCGAAGTAAACGCCGTCCAGGAGTTCCTCCACCGCGAAGCGGCAGAACTGCGGGGTCATTTCCGTTCCGCCGCAGAATATACCCTTGATGCCGAGCTTTTTCAGCGACACCTTTTCACAGAGCGCTTCGAGCAGCTTGGGCGTAGTGAAGATGCACTGGATGTTCGGATGGGCGCGCAGCAGTGTCAGCGCCTGGTCGACGACATGCGCTTTGTAGCGCTCCATCATCGCCATTTCGCCCCACTTGATCAGCTTGATCACCCAGCGGGGATCCAGGTCGAGCATGAAGCAGATCCCCCCGCGGTGCTGGGCCAGGTGCTCCACCGCAAGCCGAAGCCGGCGCGGGCCGCTGGGACCAATCGAGATCCAATCGGAACCTTTCGGAAAGTGCTCTTCGGGCAGCGTCTCGCTGAACATCTCGTAATCGATGCGGAAGTCGTTAATGTTGATGCGGGACTTGGGAACACCCGTGCTGCCGCCGGTTTCGAACACGGAAATGGGACTGTTGGCATAGGCTTTCGGCACCCAGCGGCGGACAGGCCCTCCCCGGAGCCATTCGTCCTGAAAGTTCCCGAACTTATCCAGGTCTTCGTAACAGTCGATTTCCTGCCGCGGATCCCAGCCCGCCTTGGCGGCCCAATCGAGCCAGAACGGCGAAGCGGTGGCCGGGTCGAAATGCCATTGCACCACTTCCCTCGTCCAGGCATCCAGCTTACCCTTCAACTCTTGCTTGCGGGTCTCGAGATTCGTTTCCAGAGACGAAATCACTTGTGTGGCTCCAATATCAGACCAGTGTACCCGAACATAGACGGCGGGCCATATTGGCAGCGGCGGCGGGCGCGCGCCTCAAATAGCCGGCGGGAAAATTCATGGAACTTCTCCCGCCCCGGCTCCGTTGAATACCTTAGCGGAATTGCCGATGCCCTACCTTCCGGATCGATCCGGCTCGTCTGACATGACGCGCCCGCTGGTCATGGTTCTCTTTGCGGCCAGTTGCCTTCTGTCGCTGGTCTCCTGGTATACCACGCAACAAGGAATGGCTCTGTATCTCAGCCCCTGGTTCGCTCTGCTGGCGTCCCT
>JADLBG010000056.1 GCA_020847895.1 Bryobacterales bacterium | reverse complement strand
TCATATTGTCAAAAAAACCCTTCTTGTCTCTCGCCCGGTCCACGCTGAGCCACATCTGCGCGTGGTCATCCGGATCCACCGCCTCCAACCGTATCCATGCCCGCAACCGTACCGTCTTCCCCTGGTAGGCCTTTGCGCCGAAACTCTGCATCAGGTTGCCTACGTGTACCGGAGCGTTGTCCGGCACCAGCACCACCGCGCAACTCCGGCTGTTCCGGCATCCATGCGTGGTGTACTGCGCCCATTGATCGGCCTCGTTTGGAAGAGCGGGAACAAACCACGCCGGCGGAAGCTTTCCCGGCTCCCCCTGATCGAATTTCAGATTCAGAGGTCCTGGAATCGGATTTTCCAACTCCGCCAGGCGCGCTCTTGCTTCGCCCGCCGGCCCGCTCTGGTCTCCGTAGTCTTTGATGACGCGCCCATAGGCGTCTCGCGCCTCCCCGCGTCTCCCCTCCTTCTCCAGACATTGGCCCATTTGATACAGCGCCCTCGCCGCAACCGGTCTTGGCGCATCCCGCCGCTTGAGGATTTGCTGATACTCCTCAATGGCGCCCTTCAATTCGCCGAGAACGATCTCCCCGTGAATCGCCTCTTCGAGTTGCCTCCCTATATCAGGCGCGCCCGTGGAAGCAGCCGCCAGCGTCATCACGAATCCCATTGCCGCCGCTATCATTCCTCTCATCCCCAGCCTACGCTCGCCGGCTCCGGATCCCCTCCGGAAAGTGTCGCGATTCCGTAAGATTTCAGCCATCGAAGCGATATCCCAAACCGCGCAGATTCCGCAAATATCGCGGATTGGCGGGATCCGGCTCAATCTTCCTGCGAAGATTCGCAATGTGATTGTCCACCACGCGGTCCGAAGCGAACGTTTCCGGAGCCCAGGCTCCCGCCAGCAGCCGCTCCCGGCTCAGCACACGACCGCGCGAGCGGATGAACAACTCGAGCAGTTTGAATTCGAGCGGCGTCAGTTCCACCACCTCGCCGTTCCTTCGCAGTTCGCCGCGCGCGAAATCCACCTCCACCTCGCCGAACGAGTAGCTTTCCCTCTCCTCCCCCCTGCTCCGCCGTAGCAGCGCCTTGATGCGTGCCCGCAGTTCCCTCGTGCCGAATGGCTTGGTGACGTAATCGTCCGCCCCCAGTTCGAGCCCCATCACCTTCTCCGCCTCCTGCGCCTTCGCCGTCAAAATCAGGATGGGAGTCTTCATGCCCCTCCGCCTCAGTTCGCGGCAGACTTCGAATCCGTCCTTGCCGGGAAGCATGACATCCAGCAGGATCAAGTCGAATGCCGATTCCGCCGCGCGCCGGGACGCGGTGTTCCCGTCCGCAACCACCTCCACCTCGTAGCCCTCCATGGTCAGATCATCTTCCAACCCGAGGGCGATTCCCGGTTCGTCTTCGGCTATCAGAATCCGTGTCATGTCCTCTCCACAATCGGCAACAGCATGGTGAACGTGCTTCCTTTCCCGGCTTTGCTCGCCAGCGTAATCTCGCCGCCGTGCGCGGCCACAATGTGGCGCACCGTCGCCAGGCCGATCCCCGAACCCTTCACATTGCTCGTGCTCGCGGCGCTGCCGCGAACAAACTTACGGAAGATCGCTTTCTTCTCGCGCTCCGGAATGCCCAGGCCTTCGTCACGCACCTTGATCGCGACGCGCTCCTCCGCCCTTTCCCACTCCACCCACACCGTGCTGTCCGCCGGCGAATACTTGAGCGCGTTGTCCAACAGGTTTCGCAGCGCCACTCCCAGCGCGTCCGGATCCGCGTCAATCAGACACTCCGCCGCCTGCCCGTGCAACTCGATATGCCGCCCCGATGCCGCCGTCTCCTGTTCGAATTCCATCACCACCCTGCGCACTAACTGAGCGGCGTCCAACTCTTCGAACCGGTACCGCCGTGCCCCGGCCTCCATCTTTCCGAAGTTCAACAGCGCCTCCACCACCCGTTGCAGACGCGTGGTCTCCTTCACCAGCGTGGCGTAATAAAGCTGGCGCCGGTCTTCGGAAGGAACACGCCCTAAGGACAGGATCTCGGAAAGCTGCCGCAGCGTCGTCAGCGGAGAGCGGAACTCGTGCGACACGGCGGCCACAAAATCGGACTGCATGCGCGCCACCTCCGCCTCTCTTCGAATCGCGCGCCCGATAAAGTACGTGCCGAGAATCAGGAACAGCGCCATCACGGAAATCCCCAGCAGCAGGAAACTCCGCTGGCCGGCCCACGTCGTGCCCCTCGTGCCCTTCGACGAAGACACATAAATCGTCCACGGAAGCCGGCTCTCCGCGGCTGTCAGAACCACCGCCCTCCCGCTCCCGCTTTTCTCCCCCGCCAGGACCCGCCCTTCCGCGTCCACCAAAGCGTAGCGGTCTGCTTCATTGGCGAAGACCTGCCTTACGAACGACTCCGGGTTCGCCACCAGAACGGCCCGCCTCTCCGGCGTCCCGCGCCAGATGACCAGAAGTGCGTGCCCGCCCGTCCACAGCGCCTCCTGCCCGCGAGGCGCCACATTACGAACGCGCTCATCCCAAATGATCTCCGCCGCCTCCGAAAACGCCAGGCGGTCCGCGGGCGCATCAGAGGCGTCTCCGGTAAGGCGCTGCGCCTCCGCCCAATAGTAAGCAAACTGCCCGCGCGTCAAATGCCAGCGGCCGTCGAGCAAGTCAGTTCGCAGTTCCCTGCTCCCATTGCCGCCGGAAAGAACACACAGCTCATGCCGCGCCACAAGATCGGCGGGCGCCCCGGCCACGCGCACCCCCGACATCGCGGACAGCTTTCCATAAACAGCGTGGCTCTCACCAGCCCTGCCTCCGGCTCGCATCACCCGGGCAATTCGCAGCAATGCCCCCGCGCGCACCGCCGCGTCCCCCGATTTCGCCAGCCGCTCATAAGTATCCAACGCCGCCCGCGGCTGCCCCTGCGCGAACTCGAACATCTCCGCCTCCGCGAACATTGCCGGACTCGCTTCCGGATCGGACGAGGGCAAGGGGTAATAGAGCAGCCGCTTGTCCGCAAAAGCAGCCAGTCCGTTCTCCTTCATCTGGAGAATGATTCCATCCTGGACGGGCAGGGCGTTCTTCTCTCCGGACTCCCAATCGCCCAACCGGTCCCCCACTTCCGCCAGCGCGCCGCGGAATGTCGTCGCCATCCGTTCCGCGGCCTGCTCCAGCCGTTCTTGCGATCGCTGTGCCTCCACCAGCCGCTGCTGCGCCAGCAGCCGCCAGCCGAACCAGCCCACCGCGGAAACCGAAACCAGTGTGAGAAGAAACAGAGAGAGTAATAGCGTCCTTGGTGGCTTCAACCACTCCGTCCACGGAGCCATCTTGCTTTCAGTGTAGCGCCGGCGTCTTCCCGAACCGTCAGAACAATGTCAGGATTGTGTCACGCGCCTGCCATGCGGATTGCAGCGCCCGGATTTAAAATATCTTCCACCGCGAAGCCCGTTGACGGAACAAATATATTAAACTATAGTTAACTTAAGAATGGAACCTTCGGTTAGTCACCCCCGCCCTCACTCCCTCCCAGAAGTCCATTCCTCCGTCCCCACCTCCCTACCCTCCCTCTGGCGCCGCATGTTCGCCTTCGCCGGCCCCGCCTACCTCGTCGCCGTCGGCTACATGGACCCAGGTAATTGGGCTACCGATCTCGAGGGTGGCGCCATCTTCGGCTATCAGCTTCTCTGGGTCCTGGTGCTCTCGAACGCCATGGCCATCCTCCTCCAAACACTCAGCGCCCGCCTCGGCATCGTCACCGGCCGCGACCTGGCGCAGGCCTGTCGCGACTCATACCCCAAACCCGTCGCGCAAGCCCTCTGGCTGCTGTGCGAGGTGGCTATCGCCGCCTGCGATCTCGCGGAAGTACTGGGCGCCGCCATCGGTCTCAACCTCCTCTTCGGCCTTCCTCTCCTCGCCGGCGTCCTCCTCACCACCCTCGACACCCTGCTTCTCCTCTGGTTCACCCGCCTCGGCATTCGCGTCATGGAGGCTTTTGTTCTCTCCCTGATTGCCGTTATTGCCGTGTGCTTCCTCATCGAGATCGTCCTCGCCAAGCCCTCGTTCAGCGCCATGGCCGGTGGGCTTGTTCCCCGGCTGGACCAAAGAAGTCTATACGTCGCCATCGGGATTCTGGGCGCAACCGTGATGCCTCACAATCTCTATCTGCATTCCGCGCTCGTCCAGACCCGCAGGATCGGCAAAAGTGAAGCCGACAAAAGCGCCGCCTGCCGCTTCAATCTCATCGATTCGGTGGTGGCTCTGAATGGCGCGCTGTTCGTCAATGCCGCCATCCTCATCCTCTCGGCGGCGGTGTTCTTCCAACAAGGCATTGAAGTGAAGGAGATCCAGCAGGCCCACCTCCTGCTGGCCCCGCTGCTCGGCACCGGCGCGGCGAGCGTTCTCTTCGCAGTCGCGCTGCTTTGTTCCGGACAGTCTTCCACCCTCACCGGCACTCTGGCGGGCCAGATCGTGATGGAGGGCTTCCTCAACTTCCGCATGCGCCCCTGGCTCCGGCGTCTCATTACGCGCGCCCTGGCAGTCACCCCCGCGGCAGCCACCATCGTCATCGCCGGCGAGGATGCCACACTGAAACTGTTGATTCTCAGCCAGGTGATCCTGAGCCTTCAGTTGCCGTTCGCCGTCATTCCCCTGATCCACTTCACTTCCGATAGGGGGAAAATGGGAACGTTCGCCAACCGCGCTTGGGTGAAGGTGGCGAGTTGGCTGGCGGCGATGATAATCGTAGCCCTGAATCTCTGGCTTGCCTGGACGACGCTCAACGGCTGGGTCGTGGAAGCGGGAAGGTGGAAACCGCTCGTCATAGGACTCACCATTCCTTGCGTCCTTGGCTTGCTGGCCCTGCTGTTGTGGATCTCCTTCCATCCCTTCCTCGGAAGGCGCCCGGCCGGACTCGGGGGAGTCCCCGTGCCCGAATCCGTTGCGCCTGAAGCCGCTCCCCTCTACCAGATGATCCTTGTCCCACTCGACCACACGGACCGCGACCGCGCCGCGCTCTCCCATGCCGTGGCCATGGCGCGACAGCACCGCTCGAAAGTAGTGTTGCTACACGTGGAAGAGGGAGTCACCAGCCGGGTCTATGGCAACCTCGCCGAGACGGCGGAGGTAGAGCGGGGACAGCAGTACTTTGAAGGAATCCTCGCCAATCTCCGGGCGCAGGGCATTCCAACGGATCTGGTCGTCCGGCATTCCACTGACCCGCGCCAGGAAATTGTCCGCCTCGCCCGCGAACTTCATCCCGATCTCGTGGTAATGGGGGCTCATGGGCATAAAGGCATACAGGACATCATCTTTGGGGCTACCATCAACGGCGTCCGGCACGACCTTGCCGTCCCCTTGCTCATCGTCAAAGATACCGCTGCGCACCCCACGCCCCCGCCCGCCGCCTGACCTGTGGTTCCTGTTCCTGGGTCACCCTGTCCCAGAATGTGTCCAACGAACACATTCCGGCTTCCGCCCCTTGGAAAAACCGCAACAAAATGACCGCTTTCACGTTTGGTCCAACGATTGCTTAAGGAATGATTACCAATGCGGTTTGCAGGAATCCTCGTCATTGCCGGTTTGAGCGCGTTGCCGGCCGCAACGCTCCAGAAGCTCAGCCTCGATGACATGATCCAGAAATCGACGCGGATCGTTCGCGGCAAGGTCACCGGGTCAACCACGGTGATGCGCGGCCCGGTCATCTATACCGAATACCGGGTTCAACCGGCGGATTCGTATAAAGGCGGCAGCAGTGCGGAGATCAATGTTTTTGTTGCCGGTGGGAAATACGGATCCGTCACTCAAACGTTTTCCGGTTCTCCAAGGCTGAGGGAGGGACAAGAGTACGTGCTCTTCCTGTGGACTGGCCGGAGTGGCCTTACGCAAGTGATCGGGTTGAGTCAAGGATTGTTCACGATGACAAAGGATCCCCTGGGGGAGCCAGTGCTGACGCGGAACGCGGCCAGCGAAACCATGCTGGACTCCTCCGGTAAGGTGGTGGAGGATACGCCGGTGAGCGTGCGATTAGGCGAGATGGTCGATCGTATTCATCGCACGCTGGCCGGCGTCAGCCGGTGAAATGGCTGCCACCGCCCAAATCGTCGAGAAGTGGAAAGACGGCAGTGAAGTTATCTAAGCACGTCTTACTGTTGATTAGCGCTGGGGCTCTCCTGTGCCCCAGCGCATCTGCTTATTATCACTTCCTGCACTATCTCACACGCACCGCTCCCTTTACGCCCGTTCCCAGCAAATGGGACCTGGGCACCCTCCCCAACAAGACCCTCAACTACTATCTGTCCGAGCAGGGACCCACGGCCATTGCTCCCAACGACAGCCTCTCCTCCATCCTCAGCCAGATCCGCCTTGCGGCCAGAATCTGGAATGACGTGGATACTTCCGACCTGCGGATCGGCTTCGGCGGCATCGCGCCTGCCGGATCGGCCCAAAAAGGGCCCGGCATCGATGTCGTCTTCTCGGAAGACATTCCGCCCGGGCTCATTGCCTTGGGCGGAACTTCGTCCGTTGGCGCAGTCACCGCCGCCACTGCCACAACCAGCGCGTTTGTACCCATCAACCGCTCTCTGGTGATGTTCCGCAGAAACCTCACCGACCAGCCAAGCTTCAGCGAAGCCTTTTTCCTCACCGTGGTCCATGAGTTCGGGCATGCGCTCGGATTGCAGCATTCACTCTCCTCGAGCGTGATGTCCACCCAGATCACCAGAGCCACCTCGAAGGCCAGCCCTCTGGCGGTGGATGATATCGCAGGCATCTCCCTTCTCTATCCGGCGCGGAATTTCTTATCGCTCACCGGGACAATCACGGGCCGCGTGACCCTGGGAGGAAGCGGGGTGGGCATGGCCGCCGTCGTCGCCATTCCGCCGTCCGGCTCCGCCGTGAACACACTCACCAGTCCCGACGGCGCCTATCGTATTGACGGCATTCCGCAAGGCCAATATTTCGTTTACGTGCAGCCGCTTCCCTCTCCCCTCGACGGCGAAGCAAGCCCCGCCAATATCGTGGC
>JADLBG010000055.1 GCA_020847895.1 Bryobacterales bacterium | reverse complement strand
TCCGGGGAGAGAACAACGCGGTCAGCAATCTCATATTCATTCCGCCGTCTGTGCCTTCCAACTGAATTCCGGTCCCGGCTCCAACCGGCCAGCCAGTGTTTTGCGCAGTGCTTCGCGTCCGCGCAGAATCCTTGATTTCACAGTCCCGATAGAGACCTGTAGAATTTCCGCAACCTCCTCGTAACTCATGTCTTCCATATCGCGCAGAATCACGGCTGCGCGAAAGACGGGATTCACGCCAGTGAGAGCATCCTCCACCAGCGCACGCGTCTCGCTGCCCGCCGCGAGGTCGTATGGGGACCGCCCGGAATCGCAAAGCACATCCTGCAGCGGCCTTACGCCTTCTTCTTCACCCTCCAGACCTACTTCCCTCCGCCGGTGGCGCGCAAACCAACGCCGGTGGTTGTGCGCCTCATTCACGGCAATCCGGTAGATCCAGGTCTTCAGGCTGCTGTTCCCCCGGAACGAACCGACGTTGCGAAATACTTTCAGAAATACTTCCTGCACGACGTCGCTCGCGTCCGACGGATCATCCATCAACCGGTACACCAGATTGTAGACCGGCTGTTGGTAGCGGGAGACTAGAGCCTCGTAAGCGTTTTCATCGCCGGTGCGCAGTCCTTCCAGCAGCCATACCGGATCGGCCGGCGCGGCCTGTTCCACGCACGAGTCTATCGCGAAGCCGACTGTGGTATCCGCCACGAAAACGCCTCTAACTTAGATTCTACTCCCTAGGACCAGCTTCAATCTTACAGACACCGCCGGGCGAAGAAAAGTTCCCAGTATCCTAATAGGCAGTGGAAAGACACAGAGTTCCATCGGGTTTCCCCCTCGGGATGAAATTGTTCTGGATTGGCCTGCTGGCAGCGGGATTGAGCAACGCCCAACCGGCGCGGGACCTGGTGGAGCGCGGCATGGACCGCTTCGTCCGCGGGGAGATTGCCGCCAGCGTGAAGGACTTCGACGAAGCCGCCAGGCTCGAACCCGCCGCTGCGCCGCAACTGTGGCAGCGCGGCATCGCCCTTTACTACCTGGGCAGGTTCGAAGAAGGGCGGCGGCAGTTTGAAAGCCATCGCGCGGTGAATCCCAATGACGTCGAGAACGCCGCCTGGTGGTATCTCTGCATGGCCCGGCTCGGCAAACGGGAGGAGGCGCGCGGCAAGTTGCTTCCGGTTGGCCCGGATGACCGCGTGCCGATGATGGAACTCTACGCCCTTTATTCAGGCCACGGCTCGGAAAAGGACGTGCTCCAGGCCATGAACGCGGGAACCCCTTCCTTCCAGGACAAGCGGTTCCGTGCCTTTTACGGCTATTTCTACCTCGGCCTGTACTGGGAAACCGAGGGCAATGCGGCGAAGGCCCGGGGACAGATCCGCAAAGCCGTCCAGACCAACATCGGCGGCTACATGTGGGAAGTCGCCCGCATCCATCTCGAACAGATGCTGAAACGTAGATAATGTCTACGTGCCAGCAATCCTCATCTTCTTCCTCTCCTGTTCCCTATTTGCCGCCGAGACCGTCACCGTCTCGATGACCGGCCCGATATCCACACTGACCGCCGCGCGGGACGCGGTTCGCGCGCAGCGCACCCGCGGAGCGTCCGGACCCTTCACGGTGCGCGTTCGAGCCGGGCGTTATTTCCTCCAGGAACCTCTTGCTCTCTCGAGCCAGGACAGCGGCGTCACCTGGGAAGCCGCTCCCGGGGAGCGCGTGCTGCTCAGCGGCGGGCGGGTGATCACGGGCTGGAAGAAAGGCTCCGGCTCCATCTGGACCGCCGACGCCGGGTCGCAGTCATTCCGCCAGCTATTTGTATCGGGACGCCGGGCGCAGCGGGCGCGAACCCCCAACTTCGGCTTCTACCGCATCGACGGCCCGAGTTCGCAGGACAAGCCCTTCCGTCTGAAGTTTCGCGGCTCCGATATCAAGACCGAGTGGGCCGGGACGGACACGGAGGTGGTGGCGCTGCTCGCCTGGGCGGATGTCCGCATGCCCATCGCGAGCGTGGATGAAGCCGCCCACGTAGCCACGCTGACAACCGACCCGCGCCCCTCGAATAAAGAAAAGGATGCCCGCTACTACATCGAGAACGCCCCGGACGCGCTCGATGCGCCCGGCGAGTGGCGGCTCGACCGCACATCCAACACAGTATCCTACTGGCCCCTGGCCGGCGAGGATATGGCCAAGGAAGAGTTCATCGCTCCACGGCTGACAGAACTGCTGCGCATCGACGGAGCGCGGGATTTGACGTTCCGGGGCTTGGAGTTCCTCCACACGGATTGGACCATGGACGCCAACGGCTATGCCGATACGCAGGCCGCCGTGGCGGTGGGCGCCACCTTCGAAGCAGTGAACGCCGGCAACATTTCCATTGAGAAATGCCAGTTCCGCCACCTGGGCAACTACGCCATCGGATTCGGCCGCGGATGCCATCATAACCGCATCGTTCACAATCAGATCTATGACATCGGCGCAGGCGGCATTCGCATCGGCGAACCTGTGCCGCGGGCCGAGGAGAAAGACCGGAACTTCGACAACGAGATCACCGACAACGACATTCACCACCTTGGCTATGTCTATCCGCCCGCAGTGGGAGTCTTCGTTCTTCAGGCAAGCCGGAATCACATCGCCCACAACCACATCCACGACCTCTTCTACACCGCCATCAGCGTCGGGTGGACTTGGGGCTACGGCGAAAACCAGTCGAAGGAAAACGTGATCGAATACAACCACCTGCACGACATCGGCAAGGAGATGCTGAGCGACATGGGAGGCATCTACACGCTGGGCATGCAACCGGGCACCGTCATCCGCAACAATCTCATCCACGATATCTCTTCATTCACCTACGGCGGTTGGGGCATCTATCCCGATGAAGGATCGAGCCACATCCTGATTGAGAACAACATCGTCTACCGCTGCGCCAGCGCCGGCTTCCACCAGCACTACGGCAAGGAGAATACGGTCCGCAACAACATCTTCGCCTTCAACCGGGATTTCCAGTTGATGCGCACCCGCGCCGAACCCCACCTCTCCTTCACCTTCGAGCGCAACATCGTCCTCTTCGATCAGGGGCGGCTCCTGGGAAGCAATTGGACAGGAGGCCAGTTCCGCATGGACCGCAACATCTACTACGATCTGCGCTCCACGCCGATCCGTTTCGCCGGCAAAACCTGGGAGGAGTGGAAAGCCGCGGGGCAGGACACCCACTCCGTGATCGCGGATCCGCTGTTCGTGAACGCCGGCAGCTACGACTTCCGGGTACGGGAAAATTCCCCCGCTCGGAAGCTGGGCTTTCAGCCTATCGATATGAGCACCGTGGGTCCGCGGCCGGAATGAACAGCGCTTACCGCGCCGGAGGCAGGATCCTGATCTTCGACGACAAGGTGAAGATGTCGTCTTTCAAATCCACGTTGATCTGAACGTTCTCCGAGAATATCTCGAAGATCTTCTCGCCGTTGCGCTCGCGCTGGATCTGATAGGGCCACTGCACGCCCTTCACCTCCCTGTATTTCGCGAAACGCGTGACCTCTTCAAACCGGTCGCGGGTTTTCTCATCGCGGCGCACGTATTCCTGCCGCGCGGGAAGTCCCGTGGTGGTATGAAAAAAAACCCGCACCACCTTGTTCTCGGAGTCCGTGAAGTTGATGATATCCACGGGCTGATTCTCGACGATATCCTGGCCCTCGTGTTCGATGAGCAGGCCGGGCTCGCCCATGCGCTGCCGCAGGATATAGAACACATTGCGCCGGGTGCTATCGCGGAATCGCTCCACAATTTCAGGAGCGATGGGCCGCGCGCCGCGGTAGGTGATAGTCCACGCGCCCGCTTCGGTGAAGAGGGAAGCGTTATCCTCCTTGTCTTTGCCGAACGATTGCCGCTCGCGCAGGCCGAAGAAATCGATGCGCGGCGGCTCGGGGCGCGTCAGGTAGCGGGTGTAGATGCGGGCATGAGAAAGGCCGCTGAGCCGTTCCCGATAGAAGGAATAGACGCGGCCGGCTTCGACGCGGTCTTCCATACCCGTGAAGTTGGCTCCGCCGAGGCCGGCAATGGCACTCTCCACCACCTTCTTGCCACGCTCCTGCCGGCTTTGCGCAAATACCGGCAAACCCGCAAATCCGAACAACAAACTCCGCCGCGTCATGGCTTCCGTGCGAGATCCTCCGGTTTCAATCCCGAGTTCAGTTTGTACTCGGTGACACTCACTTCAGCAGCAGGCTTGCCTCCCTGGCTGATCTTGATGTGGTACGGGAGCTTGACGCCGTCCACGGATTTCCAGTCTTCGTAAACTGCCTCGACCTCGGTCGGCCCGGTCATGCCGACACCGCGGTAGGTCACTTTGGCGATCAACCCCGTCGATGGATCAAGCGTCAAACGAATCCAGTTGTTCTCCTTGTCGCTGATCTCCACGGTGTGGTCGCCTGTCGCGTTTACTGTACGTTCCGGATCCCGGTCGCTCAGCCAGAGTATCGGGTGATAGCGGAACAACTCCTCCTTCGCCTGTTTTGCGGCCTGCGGCGGCAGCGGAGATGAGCCTTGCGGTCCCACCATGAATCCGCCGCCTTTGCCGTCGTAATAGATGATGATCTTGCCGAAGGGCAGTTGCTGCTCGAAGCGGATCCGCGGGTAGATGACCTTGGTGATTTGCGTCACCTTAAGCCCAGCCTGAGCGCCAGTGAGCGTAACCTGGGCGGTGTGGGTGTAATCCTTGACGGCCGCCAGTTTGTCCGCTCCGCCGACGGCTGTCTGGAGGCCTTCGAGCAGTTGTCTGCCCTTGGCCAGGGAAGCCGGATCGGCCTTGACGGCTTCGTGTTTCGGCTCGGGAATGGTGAGGTCGATGTTGTGGATTGGCAACCCCAAGGCCGATAGAGGCGTACCGAAATCCTCGGATTTTCCGACGGCGACGATGACGAAATCCTCAGGCTTCAAATACTCCTTCGCAACACGCAAGACATCGGCCTTGGTGACTGCGGCGACAGCCTTCTGGTACTGGAAGATGAAATCGTTGGGATAGCCGTAATACTCATAAGTCATCAGCCGGCTGAGCACCTTGCCGGGAGAGTCGAAGGCGAAGACGAAGCTGTTCAGCGTGCTCTCCTTGGCGATGCGGAGTTCTTCGTCGGTCACCTCGGCGTCGCGAATGCGGTCCACCTGAACGCGGATCGCCTTCAGCGCCTCGACGGTGGACTGCGATTTCGTCCCGCCGCTGATGAGAAACATGCCGGGGTGATCGTAGGCGGCATGCCAGGCCGAACCCACGTTGTATGCCAGGCCGAGATCGCTGCGCACCTTCTGCACCAGGCGGCTGCTGAACTGGCCGCCCCCGAGAATGTCATTCATCACGTCGAGCGCCGGATAATCCTTATCGCTGAACCTGCCGCCGAGGTGACCCAGGCGGAAGGAGGTTTGGTTCACGTCCTTCTTTTCGGCGAAATAGACGCCGGGCACTGCCTTGTTGGTGACAGGAGGCACGGGCGGAACGGGCGGCTCTCTTGGATTCCATTCAGCAAACAGCTTCTCGAGCTTCTCGCGCATGGTGGAAGAGACGAAGTCGCCTTGAATGGCAAGCACCATGTTGGCCGGAAAGAAATAGCGGTGATGGAAACTGATGAGGTCCTGGCGCGTAATGCTGTCGAGCGTCGCGTATTCCATCTGCCGGCCCCATGGCGTGTTCCGTCCGTAGATGAGCCGCTCGAACTCACGCGAGGCGATGCCGCCGGCGTTATCATTGCGCCGGGCTATGACGCCGCGATACTGGTTTTTCGCGATATCCAGTTTTTCCTGGCGAAATTCGGGCTGGGTGAGAATGTCCTTGAAGATGGCGAGCACGGTGCCGGTGTTTTCCGTGAGGGTGTTGAAGGAAACAGTGCCGGCGGTCTCGCCGATGTCGGTCTCGACGCTCGCCGCCATGCCTTCGAGCAACTCGTTCAACTGGTCGCCGGTTTTATCTTTGGCTCCGCCGGTCCGCATGACCTCGCCGAAGACATCCGACAGCCCGACCTTATCCGAGGGATCGTTGACATTCCCCGCATGCAGGCGCAGCGAGCCGCGCACGAGGGGCAACTCATGGTTCTCGAGAAGATAGACCTTCATGCCATTCGCCATGGTGAAGTTCGAAATCTCGGGCAGCCGGAGTTCCCGGAGCGACTTGAATTTCAGGTCCTTATAGGACCGTGCCGCCGCGGCGGGCGCGCTCTTGCGCTGGGCGGGGGCGAGTGGAGCGCTGACGGCGAGCGCGAGGGCAAGGATGAGGGCAGATCTCATTTGCCGGCTCCTTTTTCGGGGGCTTTCGAGGAAACAACGGTACGAGCGGAGTCGATGAGATAGGTCTTGGCGACGCGCTGAACGTCTTCCGCAGTCACCTTGTTCACCTCTTCGATTTGCGTGAACAGCTTACGCCAGTCACCGAACAGGATATAGGCTGAGGCGAGTTGCCGCGCCATGCCCATGTTGCTGTCGAGACCGCGAATGAGATCCGCGCGGACCTTGGTTTTGACACGCTTCAGCACCGTATCGTCGATCTTATCTTTCTTCATGCGCTCGACGATCTCGAGCATCGCCTTTTCGTTCTCCTCGTTGGTCTTTCCTACCGCCGGAAGCGAATACATGAAAAACAGTCCGGGATACTTGTTGCCCGAGAAATTCTCCGAAGCGGCGGCGGCAAGCGCGATCCGCTTCTGCTCGACGAGTTCCTTGTAGAGAATCCCAGTGCGTCCGGAGGCGAGCGCGCCGGCGAGGACGGTGAGGGGGGCGTCATCGGGGTCCGTTCCCGGTGGCCGCTTGTAGCCCATCAGCAGCATGGGCTGGCTGGGGGTGTCGATGAAACTGCGCCGCTCGCCTTCCTGCCTGGGCTCCTCGGTGATCACGCGCGGCGGCGCCGGTCCGGTGCGCATGGGCGAGAAATACTGGTCGGCAAGGCGCTTCATTTCCGCGGGTTCGACATCCCCGGCAATCACCATCACCATGTTCGAGGGCACGTAATACTGACGGAAGAAGGCGGCGGAATCCTTGGCGCGAAGGTTTTCGATGTCGCTGGCCCAGCCGACAATCTGGCGCTGGGGGTGGGCCAGGTAGGAAGTGGTCATGAGGGCGTCCACCATCTTGCCCTGGGGGTTCGATTCGACGCGCATGCGGCGCTCTTCGCGTACGACGTCGCGCTCCTTGTAGAATTCCCGCATGATGGGTTCGCGGAACACCTGAGAGGTGAGCAGGAACCAGAGTTCGACGCGATTCGAGGGGAGGCTGTAGAAATAGACGGTGGATTCCGTACTGGTGCCGGCGTTCATGCCCACGCCGCCGTTCTGCTGGATGACCTTCGAGTAGGCTTCCTTATCCACATAGCTGTTCGCCTTCTCGATGGCGGCCTTCACTTCCGCCTCCAGCTTTTTGATGGTTTCCTCGGAGCCGCGCGGGCCTTTGTTTTTCTCCGCGTCCAGCTTGTCATAAATGGCTTCGATGTCCGCAAGCCACTTTTTCTCCTCCGGCCAGTTGGTGGTTCCGAGCGTTTCCGTGCCTTTGAAGGCCATGTGCTCCAGCATGTGGGCAAGGCCCGTCTTCCCCGCCGGATCGTTGGCGGAGCCGACGTTGACATAGGCCACCATCGACGCCACGGGCGCCTCGGGGCGCCGCAGGACGATGAAGTGCAGGCCGTTGCCGAGGGTGAACTCGGTAACCTTTTTCTCGAACTCCTTCAGATCCTGGGCGCTCAGGCAGAGCGGCACAAAGGTACACAGGACCCGTCGAACCCATTTCATTTGCATCAATCACTCCAGATGGAAATTGCCTTTCCCTATTGTAGTGGCAG
>JADLBG010000054.1 GCA_020847895.1 Bryobacterales bacterium | reverse complement strand
TTCGAAGTGAAATCAAGACTCCGTGCCGCTCTTTGCGTAACAAGCAGGCGAAAATTTTCAGTGGAAGAGAGGGAATTGCTATGTTGCCAGAAGGATGCTACAGAAGCTTCACATCTTTACTTGCATGTTGTCTGTTTTGCGGCATGGCAAGCGCGCAGACGATTACCAGCGAACTCAGCGGGAGGGTAGTGGATAAATCGGAGGCTGTCATCCCGCGCGCGGCAGTGACCGTTATCAGAGAGAGCACAGGGACAAGCCGGCACACCACTGCTAACGAGGTGGGCATTTTCGTGCTTCCCGCGCTCCCTCCGGACACCTATACAGTCCGTGTAAGCAGCCAAGGCTTTCAGACCTTCGAGCGCACCGGCATCGTGTTGTCCGCCAACCAGCGGACTTCTTTGGGTGATATCGAACTCACTGTCGGGCAGACCAGCGAAAAGATCGCGGTGACCTCGCAGGGCGAACTCGTGCAGACGGAGACGGCGCAGTCGGCGGCGCTTCTTTCTCCGGAGCAACTAGACCGGATGGTCATCAAGGGCCGTGATGTGATGAACCTTGTGCGGTTACTCCCAGGAGTTTCACAAGGCGCCTTCGGGTTCGGCGGCGGCCAGTCAAGCGAACTGGATGCGGGAGTTGGGACACAGGACCTCGGGGGGCAATACGGCTCCATGGTGCCCAACATCTCCGGCGCCCGCGCTTACTGGAACTCCGTCACGCTGGATGGGCAGGTAGGCCAAGACGCTCACCTGGTCTCGCTGTTCAACGCGCCCGCCAGCGTTGATGCCATCGCCGAGATTAAGGTTGTGTTGAACAATTATCAGGCGGAATATGGCCGGAATTCCGGGCCGCAGATTAACATGGTTTCCAAGAGCGGCGGCAGAGAGTTCCACGGCAGCCTGTATTGGTTCAAGCGTCACGAAGAATTCAACGCAAACGATTTCTTTAACAACCGTGATGGTGTATCTAAGCCGCTGTTCCGGTTTAACACTATTGGGGGTACTATCGGGGGACCCATCTACATTCCCGGCAAGTTCAACCGGAATCGGGACAAGCTCTTCTTTTTCTATGCACGGGAGAACTGGGACGTCTGGCGGCCGCGGCCACTAGTCAGAGTCACCGTGCCGACCGCACTGGAGCGCCAGGGCGATTTCTCACAGTCGCTCGATCAGAATGGAAAACTGGTCGCCATCCGGGATCCCACGTCGGGTCTTCCGTTTGCTGGAAATG
The DNA here is from genome assembly GCA_020847895.1 of Bryobacterales bacterium. GTDB lineage: Bacteria > Acidobacteriota > Terriglobia > Bryobacterales > Bryobacteraceae > CADEFT01. The sequence goes on along the minus strand of JADLBG010000054.1, from coordinate 6,339 downwards.
CCGTCCCACGGAGCCGCATCAATCCCAGCGGCCAGGCAATCTTGAACGTGTTTCCGTTGCCGAACGCAACGAATCGGGGCATAACGGCAGGCAACTATAACTATCAGTGGCAAGAATCCCAGGAGGTTCCCAAATACACGAATCTGGTGAAGATCGATTACATGCCGACCAGTATGGACACCATCACCGCGCGTGGCCATGACTACTGGGTGGACACGCGGGGTTTTTCGGGTATCGCGGCCGTGAATTCGAACTGGCCCCAACTCCGCCACCACTATCTGTTCACCGAGGATAGCGCGAAGATCGGGTGGACACACGTTTTCGGCCCGAGCGCGGTAAACGAGTTTAGCATCGGCTTCCGGGACGTGGCGGAGCGTGGCGGCGGGACGATCAGTCCAACCGGTTACGCTCCAATCCTCCGCTCTACCACCGGGGTCACGCTGGGGCAGTTTAATCCGGCGGTTAACCCAAACGGCATTATGCCGATGGCGACTTTTGGTGGAATACCGAGTCCAGTGAACATCGACATCGACTGGCGCTTTCCGATTAACGCCGGCGACCAGCGCCTCGACCTTGTAGACAACTTTTCCTGGATTCGTGGCCACCATTCTTACAAGTTCGGCCTCTACCTGGAACGTAATTGGACCAGCGAAGGACCGCGATCAAGAAATTTTCCCGGCGCTTTCAATTTCGGGAGAGACACGAATAACCCTCTGGATTCGAACTATCCTTTTTCCAATGCGTTGTTAGGTAATTTCGCCTCCTACATCGAGCCCACCGGACGAATCCGCGGCTGGGGGAAAGACGTGCTGATCGAATGGTTTGGCCAGGATACCTGGAAGGTGACGCGAAAGCTGACCTTCAACTATGGCCTGAGGTTTTCCTGGTATACCCCCTGGTCACTCCGCGAACCGGAGCGGGAAGGGGCGCTCTTCTACCCCGAACGGTACGATCCACAAAAGGCGCCTGTCATGTATCGCCCAGCGCTCGGCCCAACGGGCGCCCGCTTGGCCCAAAACCCGCTTACCGGAGTCTTTTCCCCAGCAGTTTTGATCGGCTCGTTCGTGGCCGGCGCGGGTAATCCAGTCGATGGGATGGTGCTGGCTCGCGACCCTGGTGTTCCTCCGGGTTTCATCGATTCGCGGCCGGTACAGGTGGCCCCTCGGCTCGGGATTGCCTATGATCTATTCGGAAACGGCAAGACCGCGCTTCGCGGCGGATTCGGCATCAGTAAGCAGGCACAACTCAGCAACAACACCTATTTCAATCGGATGACACCGGCTCCACCGTTAGTTTACACTCCACAGATCTTCTATGGCAGTATGGACACGTTCTTGCAGGCGCAGGGTGTGATCTTCCCGAGTGCGGTCGGCGCGTTCGAGCGGGCCCCTGTCACCCCAAGCGTTTACAACTACAGTCTTGGAGTACAGCACGCAGTGGGCTTCAAGACCGTGGTGGACGTTTCGTATGTTGGAAACGTCGGCCGGCATCTGATGCAGAACAGGGACCTGAACACGCTTCCGTATGGCGCTCGATTCCAGTTGGCCAACGCGGACCCAACCAACCCTCAAAAGCCTCTTCCCGACACTTTTTTTCAGCGCTATACAGGTTATACGAACGTTACCTACGTCGAAAATTCCGGCACTTCCAATTACAACGCTCTCCAGGTTTCCGCGACTCGCCGGTTTTCTGCGGGCGTGCAGTTCGGCCTCGCTTATACCTGGTCCAAAGCAATGGGCCTGACGGACGTGGACGATCAGCCACTGCCAATGTTCCGGCCATACCGGATCTGGAATTATGGACGGCTTGGCTTCGACCAGACTCACATACTGGTAGTGAACTACCTCTGGGATCTTCCGAAGGCCAGCCGCCTACTTCCAAATCCGGTGATCCGGCATCTGTTCGACAACTGGCAGTGGAACGGGATCACGACTTTTTCGAGCGGGACGCCATCTGGAATCGGCTACAGCACTACCGACGGAGCCGACATCACGGGCGGGGGTGACGGCTCTCGAGTGTTTGTCGTTCAGAATCCGTTACTGCCCGGGGACGTTCGGAGTTTCGGCCGCTGGTTCAACACCAATGCCTTCGTCCGCCCGGCCAAAGGCGATATCGGGAATGCTCCCAAGGACGTGTTTCGTCTTCCCGGCATTAACAACTGGGATCTGACTTTCCTGAAACGCATTCCGATCGGCGCCAACGAGAAGCGATACTTTCAGTTTCGATGGGAATTGTACAACGCCTTCAATCATACGCAGTTCCAGGGGGTTGATAGTTCAGCGCGATTCGATCCAGCCGGCAACCAGGTGAACGCGCGGTTTGGTCAGGTAATTTCGACCAGGCTGCCTCGAATCATGCAGTTCTCGCTTCAGTTGTACTTTTGAGCGGCCGTGTATGGGAAACGCATTGGAGGCATCTTGGACCCGTCGCGCCGGGGAGCGTGAAGACCGCATCGCCCCGAGTTCCGGCAGGATTGCGCGCCGCCGGAAGTGTCCTGACTCTCGCTGCCCGAAGGTAAGCCTCATGTCAGGCCTTTACGGCGGCGCTTCGATTGGAGGAGAGAGATTACGATATGCCGGTTCAATTGACCATGCCGAAGCTGGGCCTGACGATGACCGAGGGGGTTCTATCCCGCTGGGTGGCCCGCGAGGGCCAGGAGATCAGCAAGGGGCAGATGCTTTTCGAAGTGGAAACGGACAAGCTAGTGATGGAGGTCGAAGCCGAGGCCGGCGGTGTCCTGCATATCGCGGCAGAGGAGGGGACGACAGTACCCGTCTTGGGTGTGGTCGGTTACCTGCTAACGCCTGGAGAGGAGCCGGCGCAGATCGTATCGTCTCCCAAGGATCTCCCTGGAGACGATTTCCGCACAGAGATAACGCCGCCGGCGCCGCCACCGGCGGAGCCTATCCAGCGAAGGCTGGTGTCGCCCGCGGCCAGGCGCCGCGCGCGGGAACTCGGAGCGGACATCGACCAAGTTCCGCCGGCCACTCCCGACGGCCGCGTTACCGTGGCCGACGTGGAAGCGCATGCGGCGCAAGCCGGGAAGGCGCCGGAGCCGATACGGGTCCCCGTCAGCGGCGCGCGGCGGGTGATCGCCGAACGAATGCTGGCCAGTTCTCAGCACACCGCGCCGGTCACCCTGACCTCGGAAGTTGACGCCGGCGAATTGGCCGGCCTTCGCGAGAGACTGCGCACGCAACTCGGCATTCCGATTTCCTACAACGCGATGTTGGTCAGAATCGCCGCCCGTTGTCTGGAGGAGTTCCCCTATGTGAACGCGCGCCAGGAGGGAGAGGCCGTGATTTTGCTGCCGGAGATCTCGATCGGTGTCGCCGTGGACACCGCGCGGGGCCTCTTGGCGCCGGTGGTGCGGAATGCGGAGCGCAAATCGCTCGCCAAGATCGCACGGGAGTTGGACCGGTTGGCGCAGGCAGCTATCGCGGGCAAGAGCCAGCCCGAGGACTTCCAGGGCAGAACCTTCACCATCACCAACCTCGGATCGCTTGGCGTAGACGCCTTCACGCCGATCATTAACCTCCCGGAGATTGCCATCCTTGGCGTCGGCCGGATACAGCAGAAACCGGTGGCCTGGGAAAGCGGAATCGCGCTTCGTCACCGCCTGACGCTGAGCCTGACCTTCGATCACAGGCTCATCGACGGGGCTCCGGCGGCGCGTTTCCTGAAGCGGCTCGCCGAGCTGGTGGAGAAGCCGGCCTTGTTGGAATGGGAGAGCGACTGACGTGAAGGAACCGAAATCCAGATACAAGATCGGCCTGATCGGCATGATGGGTCCGGTTCACCGCGCAGGACGTGATGCACGCCATCCACGAAGTCTTCGCGGCGGCTGGCACGTCGCGCCGGATAGCACTTGCGAACGGCCTGCCGCGTTGCCAGGCCGGTCTGAAGGAGTATGCACGAGATGATTGAATCACTGACTCTTCCGCCGGAGACGGAGTGTGCCGGGTCACCGGACGGCATAGCCCGGGAGATTCGTCTGAAAGAGGCGCGGGTTCGAGAATTCCTGGAGCGCCATCAGCTTGATGCGCTGGTTCTCGGCAGGCAGGACAATTTTGCCTGGCTGACCTCGGGCGGCGACAGCCGTATCATCACGACCACCGAGGCGGGAGCGGCGCTGGCCGTGGTCACCCGCCGCGAGAAGTGGCTCCTCGCCTACTCCATGGACGGCCAGCGAATTCTCGACGAAGAGACTCCCGGCCAAGGCTTCGAGCCTATCATACTGCGATGGTATCAGGGCTCCCTGTGCGACGAAGTTCTAAGGCGGACCCGGGGACTGCGGCTGGCGGCGGACTTCGAACTGGCCGGTGCGCGCCGGTTCGGACCCGAGATCATCGACCTGCACTATCCGCTCACCGACTTGGAGATCGAAAGGTGCCGCTGGGCGGGCAAAGCCTGCAGCCAGTTGATGGCGCAGGTTGCGCGCGAACTGCAACTGGGGATGACGGAGCGTGAAATCGCCGCCCGGCTTCTGCATGAATATGCGTTGGCGGGTATAACTGTCGACGTGCTCCTGGTGGGGGCAGATGAGCGCATCAGGTTGTACCGGCACACCCTTCCGACAGAAAGACCATTCCTGAAGTACTTGTTGCTGCATGCGGCCGGCCGCCGCTGGGGATTGCATGCCAACCTGACGCGGTTGGTCCATATCGGGCAACCCCCGGCCGGCGTTCGCAGGGCAATCGACGCGGCAGCCTCTGTCGCGGGCAATGTCTTCGCCATGTTGGAACCGGGCCGGCCTTTCGCCGACATCCTCGAGGGGCAGAAGCGCCTGTACGAGACACTCGGCTACGCCAGCGAGTGGACCAATCACTTCCAGGGCGGTATCACCGGTTACACCCCGGTCGACACGACGCGCTGTCTCGATCCGAACGCCCGTCTCGTGGACCGGCAGGCTTACGACTACTTCATCACAATTACCGGAGCCAAGTGTGAAGAACTGACTCTGTTGCATGACGGCAGGGCCGAGATGCCCTCGCTTGACGGCGGGTGGCCTACGCGCGCGGTGGACACCGAGCGTGGCCCGGTCCAGTTGCCGGATGTGTGGATCATATGAGCGGAACGGCGAAAGGAGAGAATGACAAGATGAAGGCCGTGAAATACCTCGGGAACAAGCAGGTGCGGGTCATCGAGATTGAAAGGCCGTGTCCCGCCGTGGGGCACGCGCTGGTTAGGGTCGTTGCCTCCGGCATCTGCCGGACGGACGTTGAGCTTCTTTACGACCAGCCTCAGCCGCTGGAGGTCATCGGCGGGCACGAAATCGCCGGCGTCATCGAGGAAGCCAACGGACTTAACCGCTTCCAGGCCGGAGACCGGGTCCTGGTCAACTGCCACGTTACCTGTGGGAAATGCAAGCACTGCGCCAATGGCGACCTGATCTTCTGTCCCCAACTCAGGGTGTTTGGATTCGACGTCAACGGCGGCAACGAGGAATACCTCAGCGCGCCGGAAAGCTGCCTGCGAAGCCTGCCCGACGACTTGTCCTTCGAAGTCGGCGTGCTGCTGAACGATGCGCTGGCAACGCCGTACCACGCGGTCAAGAAGGCAGTCCGGGCCGGCGACCGCATCGGCATCATCGGGATGGGACCGGTCGGCTTGATGGCTGTAATCTGCGCGAAGCACTTCGGCGCTACTGTCGCCGCCTTCGACCGCTTGGCCCGCCGGTTGGATCAGGCCCGATCCTTCGGAGCGGACGTGGCAGTCAATACGGCGGAGGATGACGCCAAGAATGTAGCGCGCGAGTTGAGTGGCGGCGACGGACTCGATGCAATAGTGGAGTGCTCCGGAGCTTCCGGGGCTATCAACGTAGGGTGCGATTTGCTCAAAGTTCGAGGAGTGTTGGCGCTGGTAGGTGTTTGTCTGGACCTGCGCATCAACCCCACCGAGAAGATCCTCTTCAAAGAGCTTTCCGTAGTTGGCTCGCGAAATTGTAACAGCAACGAGTTGGAGGAATTGATCGAATTGGCGCGGAAGGCACCGTCGCTCAGCGACGTGATTACTCACCGCTTCCCGATCGAAGAAGCGGCGGAAGCCTATAGACTGGCGGAGCAGAGGAAGGGCATCAAGATCCTGTTAACCCCATGAACGGTCAGGTCCTACTCGATGTGCGCGGAATCTCGAAAAGCTTTCCGGGCGTTCAGGCGCTCCGGGAAGTCGAGCTGGAGGTTCGCCGGGGCGAGGTGCACGCATTGTGTGGCGAAAACGGCGCCGGCAAGAGCACGCTGATGTATGTCTTGGCCGGCGCGCAGCGGCCCGACAGCGGCTCCATCTGGTTCGACGGCCGTGAGAACGTGCGCATGTCTGATGAGCACGCGGCGCAACAGT